>PEXX01000055.1 GCA_002778965.1 Candidatus Kuenenbacteria bacterium CG08_land_8_20_14_0_20_37_23
TTTTCCACCCAAGGCGGACCCGCCTCGGGTGGGAAGGACAATATGTACATTCCTATCGGCCAAAGCGGTTGGTTTCCTAAGGAAGGGACAAGACAGTATTTTGACCAACAGCCCGAAGATGTCGCTGCTACCGTAGAAGCCCTTAACACAATGTTTCAGGTAACAAACGGGGGACATTACAAGGAATTAGCGAATATCGCATTTAATTGGTTTTTGGGGGATAATGTTCTTGGGCAGATTGTATATGATCGGACCACTGGAGGATGCCATGATGGGGTTGGGGAAAAATTTATTAACCTCAACCAAGGTGCAGAATCTACAATCACTTACCTCTTAGCCCGCCTTTCTTTCGAGAACTAGATCCAACACTACTCATCCTGCTTTTGCGTAGAATAGGCGGCGCTCCAACTTCGTTGGCGCGCCGCTAGGAAACTTCGGTTAAAGAATTATCCTTAATAATATAGCACCTATCGCAAATTTTTCTCAATGCATCACGATGAGAAACGATGATAGCTGTTTTGTCAGCAAGATAATCGGCCAAAAAATCGATGACTTTTTTCTCTGTTGCAGAATCCAAATGAGAGGTTGGTTCGTCTAGTAATACTATTTCACGATTGAGTAAAACACCACTGATAAGATTTATTCTCTGTTTCTGTCCGGCAGAAAGTTTAATTCCTTTTTCGCCAACGATTGTTTCTAAACCGTCTTCCAAGTTTCGCACCCAAGACAAAAGGTCGAGTTTATCAAAAATATCAAATATAGCTTCTTCTTCGATTTTTTGACCGAGAGTTATATTTTCTCGCAGAGAAATATTAAAAAGCTCTGTTTCTTGCGAGATCATGGTAATATGTTTTTGAAAAAATTTTCTATTCATTTTTTCATACGACTGGCCATCAATTAGACGTTCTCCTTTGTCTGGTTTTAGAAAGTTTGTAAATAAGTTTAAAAATGTTGTTTTACCCTCTCCTGATTTTCCGATGACACAAATTTTTTCTCCGCCCTTGATAACAAAATTAGGAATACTGATTTTCTTTTCAGTTCCAGGATGTTGAAAAAACACCTTACTAAACTTTATTTCTTCCCATTTCTGAATTTCTTTATCCTCGTTTACCAACTCGCTTGGAGAAATAATTTTATCCAAGCTATTGATATACGCTTTCATTTCCATCAATGATTTGAAATTTTCTGATAGGCGTTCAATGTTGCCTCTTACTATTGTGTAGGCTGCGATAAAAAGAATTAATACCGAAGCTGAAATGGCGCCTTTAGAAATTTGGAAGAGTAAAAATCCGATAGTAGATAAGAAAGCAAAGCTGAATAATGTATGCAAGAAAAACCACCTATTAGCATGAAAGTTTTGAAGTCTTTGAATTTGATCATAATTTTCATCGGTTTTGCGAAATAGTTTGTTTTCCACGAAAGAATAAATGCCCAACCTTTTTACAGTAAGAATGTTAGACATAAAGTCAGTATATGATTCCAACAGCGAAGCCCTTTTTTTATTTAGTTCATCCGCAATTGGCACCATCTTTCTCGAAAGGATTGTGCTTATTGTTATAAAGATAGTTAAAACAATCAGGTTAATAACGGCGATAAAAACCGATTCTCTAGCGGTAAAGTAGAAAAACAGGGTCATGTTTGAAATGCTTTTGGCAAAAGTCCAAAAAATATCAAACATTATAGGCGCTAAACCATCAGAAATCTTGTTTATGAGCGAGAGAATGTAGCCGGAATGATGATTAATTAAATCTTTTTATTGGAAGTTTTTCTAAGGCCTTAAAATACTTCAAGCGTATATAATTCCCAAATTGTGGACCAAGGGCTTCGCCCCATTTCCTGATAGTCCATTGGAGAAATAACGAAGCTAAGTAAAAGATGACAACTAGACGGATAAGATTTTGGAAATCACTTGGAGTAAAAGAACTTCTAGTAAATTCCGCGAGCACTGCGGGAACAAAAAATGTAGCTAAACCATCAAGAATTCCAGCGAGAAAAACAAGAGCAAATCTTGTTTTAAAGCGATCAAGGTTTTTATAGATAAATTTAAGTACGCTCATAGTGTTTATTCGCTAATCAGTTTTTCAGCAGTTACGCCAAGTGCTTTGGCGACCTTCTGAACCGTTAGCAGAGACGGGTTTCGCATTCCGCGCCCTAAACCACTGATATAACTTCGGTGTACACCTAAAATTTTTGCCACATCGCCTTGCGACAATTTCTTTTTCAGGCGTACTTCTCTTAACTTTTTGCCGAATTGTATAACTCCGTTTGTCATAATGGAATTTATCTACTCTTGCGGATATTATAGCAATTGTTGTATGATTGGTCTATGGAGAGCAATTATGCTACAATACTAAAAGGGAGTAAAAATTTGTTGTGTGCGCACGGGTGGACGGGGCAAACACAACTTTCTTCCTGGCGGCGCATTTCGCAAAGCGAAATACGAAATTCGGCGGCGGAAAAATCGGAATCGGAAAGCGAGGGCGGGCAAAAATTCCTTCCCACGTTAAAAAGACATACTGTTCGTTCAGTAATTGCGACCAATTCAGACATTTTTTAAAAATAGGAGTGAGTAGTATTTTAATTAAAATTCCGATTCTTTTTTAGGATTATTTTTAGAAATTTTATTTAAATACGGATAATTTTTTTAAAACTCTATCTTTACCTAGCACCAGCATAATTGAATACAGATCCGGTGTTTGAGTTCTTCCTGTAAGTAAAACTCGGAAAATTTTTGCAATGTCCGCGACGTTTCCTTTATATTTATTGGGATTTTCCTTAAAAATTTTAATGCTGTCAGCGTAGCCGTAAGCTCGCGAAATCTTTTTTATTTTTTCAAACCATTCATCTTTTGAATCGCTCTCGTTATATGATTTGATAAAGGAATCTACTATGTTATTGATATCTTCCGGATTGATTCCCGGAAGTTTTTGGGCTATGTCATCTATGGCCATATTAAAGTCAGTATCAAAAAAATATTCAACCTCTTTTTTTATGTTGGACCACTTACCGATATCTTTTCTCACGTTGGTTCCACCGCGTCTTTCTATATTTAAAATTTTTTTCATATAATCAAGATTTTTTTCCATTGTTTCAGCAAATTGGTGATCGTATTTTTTCGCCCAATCCAGACATTTACAGTAGACTTCCTCAGAGGAATAGCGAGCAATAATTTCCTTGCTAATATCATTCAATTTGTTGAAATCAAATAAAGGGCCGTTTGAGCTTGATAATTTTTCAAATGTAAGTTTAAATTTACGATTATTTTCATCCGGATTATGCTTTCTCCATTCCTCAAAATTTGAATTCGCTAAATTCAGCAAATATTCCATGACAGCGTCTGTTGGATATCCTTGTTTTTCATAATAAGATATGTTTGCTTCATGATCTTTTCTTTTGCTTAATTTTCTTTTTGACTGGCCTTCCATTTTTTGAATCGGGAATATATGCCCGTATTGCGGCGGTTGCCATCTCATTGATGCGAACAATTGCAGATGCAATGGCAAAGACGGAAACCATTCATTGCCGCGGATCACGTGAGTTGTTCCCATCAAATGATCGTCAACAACGTGAGCCAGATGATAGGTCGGCAAGCCATTTGATTTCATTATCACAATATCTTGATCATTTTCAGGCAATTCTCTTTTACCAAGCAGTATATCTTGAATTAAAATCTTATTATCAAAATCACCTCCAGACTTGAATCTTATGACAAATTTTTTTCCTTCTTTTAGCGCATTTAAAACCTCCTCGTCTGATCTATCGCGCCATTTTGCCCATTGTTTATAGTATCCTGGCCTGACGCTTTTGCTTTCTTGCATATCGCGCATCTCTTCAAGTTCTTGATTAGTGCTAAAGCACGGATAAGCCAAATTTTTTTCCAACAAAAATTTTATGTAGGTTTGATAAATTTTAACGCGTTGGCTTTGTTTGTATGGGCCGTATTGTCCAATCTCAAATCCGCTGGCTGTTTCGCCCTCGTCGATCTTAATGCCGTAATGTTCAAGCGCTTGGGCGATCAAATTAGATACCCCGCTGATCTCTCTTTTTTTGTCAGTGTCTTCAATGCGAAGATAAAACACACCGCCTGTTTGATGCGCCAATCTTTCAGAAATCAGCGCTGTGTAAAGACTGCCGATGTGCATAAAACCGGTAGGGCTTGGAGCGATGCGCGTTATCATTGTTCCGTCAATTAGTTTTCTCGCGGGATATTTCTTCTCAAGATCTTCGGGCGTTGGGAGCGGTTGCGGAAACAATATTTTGATAATTTTTCTTTTATTTTCCGATTCTTCCATATTTTATTTGTGTAAGCATAAATTTCATTATGCTTCACTGTATTTAGTTGGAGAAATAAATTTCAAGCCGGAGCGAATAAATTGGTTGATGGCTTAAAGCTATCAAAAAAATCAGAAAAAGTAAATACTCGTTAATATAATATGGATTATTTTGCCACTTTGCTTTTTTTTAATCAGATGCAGGCGCAAAACTTTTGATAAAAATAAAAAACAGCAGTGAGCATTGATAGACTGAAGTTTTTGTGATATGATAAATTATATTTAGTAATTAGGCGAGAAGATTTTTTTTCATGGTTCTCAAGCATCTGGTGCAGACTTTCTTTTTTTTACCATCAAATGTGCGGGATTGCAAATTCAAAAATTTGCGAGTAATTGTTTTATTACGCGCGTGGGATATTTGAATGGCTTTTTGAGGACCGCGTCCGCAAATATCACAGATACGTGACATATTTGTGTGAGGTGAATTTGTAACTAGTGAATGATAATGAAATCATTGTAACATAAAAAGAGAAAATGTCAATTGAATCCACAATTGTCAGTCAGCGGCGCTATGCGAGAATAGAGCAGTGTTGTGGCCGGACAAGTTGTTAATTAATTTTTTTGTTTTTTATGCAATTTTTATTCTTTTTTATAATAATCGTTCCGTCCGCAATCATACATGAATATGCTCATGGTTTTGCCGCTGACTGGCTTGGAGATCCAACAGCAAGGAATGCAGGCAGATTGACGCTTGATCCTAGGGCGCACATTGATATATTCGGCACGATTTTAATGCCAATACTTTTACTCGTTGTTTCAGCGGGCAATTTTATGTTTGCTTACGCCAAACCAGTGCCGTACAATCCTTATAATTTGATCAATAGAAAATGGGGGCCTGCGCTGGTGGGCGTTGCCGGGCCTGCCGCAAATCTTATTGTTGCCGTAGCATTTGGGATGCTTGTTCGTTTTCTGCCGGCAAATGCTTTCACTTCGGTCGTGGCATTGGTTGTTTATGCCAATATACTGCTGGCGGTTTTTAATCTGGCGCCAATTCCGCCGCTTGACGGATCAAAAATTTTGTTTGCTGTTTTGCCAGAGTCAATGGAAAATTTTAAAATTAATCTTGAGCGTTGGGGTTTTGTTATTTTGCTTTTTTTTATTTTTTATCTTTTTAACTGGATAGTCCCGATTATTCAATGGTTATTTGAGATCATTACGGGTAAAGTTTTATTTTAGCCGAAATATATAAATTGTTGTGAAGAATTTGTTGGCTACTCAATCTGAAAAAGAAACTACCGCGTTTGGCAGAAAGTTTGCCGGTGAATTGAAAGGCGCGGTTGTTTTCGGTTTGACAGGAGATTTAGGGACTGGCAAAACTCAATTTGTCAAAGGATTGGCCAAAGGTCTTGGCGTTAAAGAAAATATAACCAGTCCAACGTTTGTTTTGATGAGAACTTATAGGTTGAAAGGCAAGATTGAAAATTTTGTCCATATTGATTGTTACAGGATTTCAAGTTCAGACGAATTATTAAATTTTGGGCTAAAGGAATATATAGAGGAAGGCAAGAGCATTATTGCTATTGAGTGGGCTGAGAAGATAAAGGATATTTTGTGTATTGATACAGTATGGATTAATTTTTGGCATGGCGGAAGAGAGAATGAAAGAAGGCTGGAATTCAAAAATTTGACAATATTCAAAAAATAGTTTTAAATATAAATAGAATTGAATAATATTAATAAGAGATTAATATAATGCCGGAAAGAGATTTTTTGGCACTCATAAATTACTCTTTATTTATTATCCATGAAATATTTAAAATATTTATTTTATGCCTACAATTAGTCAGTTGATACGCAAAGGAAGAAAAAGAAAGGCGAAAAAATCCAAGACGCCCGTTTTGCGTATTACTCAAAATATCACGAAGAGAACTAAGAAAGAACGCCGCCGCGGCAGTCCTTTTAAAAGAGGAGTCTGTTTGAGAGTCACAACAACAACCCCAAAAAAACCAAATTCAGCTTTGCGCAAAATAGCCAGAGTAAGACTGTCCAATGGCGAGGAAGTGACGGCCTATATTCCAGGCGAAGGACACAATCTGCAAGAACACTCAATCGTGATGATCAGAGGAGGAAGAGTCAAGGATTTGGCAGGGGTAAGATACAAGATAGTCAGGGCGGTTTATGACACCCAGGGAGTGGAAGGCAGGAGACAAGCCAGGAGTTGTTATGGCGCCAAAAAAGAGAAGGCAAAAGCGAAGAAAGAATAGAAATTATTATGTTGTTATTAAATTAATAAGGTGTCTGGGACTATTTTATTCTTACGTCTAATCAGAATAAAATAGTCACAGTTCTCGCCTCGTTTGAAATATGCGCGGAAAATCAATTTCAAAAAAAAGAATCAAGCCGGATCCTCTATACAATAGAGTTGATATTGCTAGGCTGGTCAACTATATAATGAAAAATGGCAAAAAGACCATCGCGGAGAAAATTGTTTATAATGCTTTTGAAATTATTAAAGAAAAAACAAAGAAAGATCCATTTATTATTTACGATCAGGCGCTGAGAAACGTCGGACCTTTACTTGAAATAAGAGGTAAGAGAATCGGTGGGGCGAATTACCAAATTCCTTTTCCGGTCAATGACCACAGACGGCAGATACTTTCTTTCCGTTGGATTTTAAACGCGGCCAAAACTAGAAAAGGCAAAGCCATGGCCGAAGCTCTGGCCTTGGAAATGCTTGACGCGGCTAATGGCGAAGGCGCGGCTGTTAAAAAGAAAGAAGACGCTCACCGCATGGCTGAAGCTAATAAGGCATTTGCCCATTTTGCAAGATTTACTAAAAGGAAAAAGGCCAAAATAATTTAATAATATGTGTGGCTTTATTGTGCATTTTGCGCAGCAGGGCCAAACGTTCGAACTATGTCACGGGAATACGCTTTGGAGAAAACAAGAAATTTCGGGATTATGGCCCACATTGACGCTGGAAAGACGACTGTCACCGAGCGTATTTTGTTTTATACCGGCAAGAAGTATAAAATCGGCGAAGTGCACGAGGGTCAAGCTGAAATGGATTGGATGGATCAAGAGAAAGAAAGGGGTATTACAATCACTTCAGCCGCCACCACATGTTTTTGGAAAGGTTATCGCTATAATATAATTGACACGCCTGGACATGTTGATTTTACAGCCGAAGTTGAGCGCTCTTTGCGCGTGCTAGACGGCGCGGTTGGCGTTTTTGACGGTTCGCAAGGAGTTGAGCCGCAATCAGAGACTGTGTGGAGACAGGCGGAGAAATATAATGTGCCGCGCATCGCCTTCATCAATAAAATGGATAAAATGGGCGCTGATTATGAAATGAGTTTTGAATCAATAGTTGAACGTTTGAGTTCCAAAGCAGTACGCTACAATATTCCAATCGGCGCTGACAGTGATTTTTCAGGCATTGTTGATCTGCTAAAAATGAAAGCAATGCGTTTTTTGGGTTCTTGCGGGGAAGAGGTGAAAGAAGAGGAAGTTCCTGCTGATATGCGGAAGAAAGTTGAAAAATACAGGGCGGAATTAATAGAGAAAGCGGTGGAGCAAGATGATGCTTTATTGGAAAAATATTTTAGCGGTAAAGAATTGACTGAAGATGAAATAAAAAAAGGCTTGCGCCAGGGCGTGCTTAGCAATAATATTTATTTGGTTCTGGCCGGAAGCGCTCTTAGCAATCAAGGCATTCAACCGCTGCTTGATGCTGTAAATGATTTTTTGCCTTCGCCTATTGACGTGCCAGCTGTGGAAGGTTTTGATCCTGACGACGAGAGCAAAAAATTAAACCGCAAAGCCAATGACAGTGAACCATTCGCCGCTTTGGCTTTTAAAATCGCAACAGATCCGTATGTTGGAACATTGACTTTTTTTCGCGCTTATTCAGGCATTGTTAAAGCTGGCAGTTATCTGTATAACGCGTCAAGCGGTAAAAAAGAAAGATTGGGTAGAATTTTGCGCATGCATGCCAACAAAAGAGAGGAAGTTGAAGAGGTTTACTCCGGAGAAATAGCCGCCGCTGTTGGGCTCAAGGAGACAACCACTGGAGATACTTTATGCGATGAAAACAATCCTATAATATTGGAAAAAATTATTTTTCCGGAGCCTGTCATTCGCGTTGCTGTTGAGCCAAAGACAAAAGCTGATCAAGAAAAAATGGGGATGGCTTTGCAAAAACTGGCTGGAGAAGATCCTACTTTCCGCGTTTCTACCGATGAAGAGACTTTAGAAACTATTATTGCCGGCATGGGAGAATTGCATCTTGAAGTTTTGGTGGAAAGAATGAGGCGCGAATTCAATGTTGATTGCAAAGTAGGAAAGCCGCAGGTTGCTTATCGCGAGACAATCAAGAAAATTGCCGAAGCCCAGGGAAGATATATTAAGCAGTCAGGTGGCCGCGGACAGTATGGAGATTGTTGGCTAAGGCTTGAGCCTGCTGAAGAAAACGATGAAGGTATAAGGGAAAATTTTGAATTCGTCAATGGCATTAAAGGTGGGACTATTCCGGGCGAATACGTGCCAGCCATTGAAAAAGGCGTTAAAGAGGCCATGGCTAATGGCGTAGTGGCTGGTTATCCAATGACAGATATTAAGGCGACAGTTTATGACGGCTCTTACCATGAGGTGGATTCCTCGGAGATAGCTTTTAAAATGGCAGCCATTCTTGCTCTTAAAGCAGCTGCGAGAAAAGCCGACGCAGTATTACTGGAGCCGATTATGAAAATTGAGGTGGTGGTCCCGGAAAAATATATGGGTGATGTTATCGGGGACCTTAATTCCAGAAGGGCCATCATCAAAGAAATGACCGATCGCGGCAATAATAAAGTTGTTGATGGGGAAGTTCCTTTGTCGGCTATGTTTGGCTATGCGACAGCAATGCGATCGCTCTCCCAAGGCCGTGCGTCATTCAGTATGGAGTTCAGTCATTATGCCGAAGTGCCTAAAAATGTAGTTGAAACGATTGTTGGTGATAAGAAATAATTTGTAATCTGTAATTGGTATTAGTTTACGTATCTAATGGTAGCTTGAATGATTGAGCGTAAAAAGAGGGCAGATGTTTAAAATTCGTCTAGCTAGCGAATTTTTTTATTTGACTATACTTGCATTATTTTTTCTGATTTGGTAAATTATATATATAATTTATGTTAGGTATTTTATCCCGCATTTACTGCGAAATCGGATGTATTGGATATAAATACTTAACATGAGTATATAAATTTTAATCTTTAAAAATCAGCCGCATGAGTAAACTTGAAAAAATTTTTAATTTTGTGAAGCGCACTAATGATAAGGCTGTTGTTTTTTATGGCGATGATGGATTTGTTATCATGAAATTGGACGATTATAGCTGTTTGTTCGAAGAAAACAATAAAGTTAAAAATTTGTCGGAAAGCGATATGCTTTCAAAGATTAATCGTGAAATAGCTCTATGGCGCGAGTCTAGAGACAGAGAGAAGATGACGGTTGATAATAATTTTTTTGGAAGACCGAATGGATGTCTGGATTATGATTTGCCAGGCGAGGCCATGTATGACGACGTGCGTTTGGGAAGCGAAGATAAAATTCAGACGCAAAAGGATGTGGGAGGATTCGGTTTTAGTGAAGATAGCAAATTTAATGGTAATAATAGCAATAATAATGATTATTATGATGACTATTATTATAAGAGTAGGGGTGAGAGGAGTAAGATCATAAATAGCAAGATGAATAATTCTGAAGATATTAGTTTTAGCGATAAAAAAGTTGATGATTTTGTGGATAACTTTAATGAGGATGATAGTTTCATTGACGAAGATGATTTTGATGAGCTAGGCGAGGAAGAAGAAAGAAACATAAATAATTTTGGTTATCGCAATCCAGCAGATACAGAATTTATAGAAAAAGATAAAGAATCTGAAAATTCATCTAATATCAGCAAAAATATTAATATTAACGAAGATAATAATCAATACAACATTCCTCCTCCACCGCCGAGTATTGGCAAGAGAGATATTAACAAAGAGTAGCTTTTGTGGCATAATATATTTTTATAATTTATCACGGTTTTTAATAATTTGACATAATCTGAAAAATTGTTATACTAATATCATTGAGAAAATAAAAAATAAGAATTTTGTTTTAAAGAATTTGAGCGGGCAGAATACTTTTCAATATTCTGATTTGTGGTAAACCTTAAAAAATTAAATATATTATTTATTAATATTAGCGGCTGGATCGCAACCCCTCACCTTTTCTAATCACAGGAAATTATAAAATATATCTTGATATTTCTACGATGATTAATGACGGTGATTGTAAAAGGCGAGGGGGCCGTTAAAGTAGATATTTTTTATGGCAGATAAATTTGAAAGAACAAAGCCCCATATTAATGTGGGTACCATCGGCCATGTTGATCATGGCAAGACTACATTAACTGCGGCTATTTTGGCGTATTTACGGGCAACCGGCGGAATAGCGCAGGATAAATCTATTGATCAGATTGACGCTGCGCCTGAAGAAAAAGAGCGCGGCATTACTATTGCTACGGCTCATGTTGAGTATGAAACAGATAAGAGACATTATGCCCATATTGATTGTCCGGGGCATGCTGATTATGTAAAAAACATGATTACGGGCGCGGCGCAAATGGATGGAGCAATACTCGTTGTTTCAGCGGCTGATGGTCCGATGCCGCAAACAAGGGAACATATTTTGCTGGCTTACCAGGTGGGTGTGCCTCATATTATTGTTTTTTTGAATAAAATTGACGAAGTTGATGATCCGGAACTGATTGACTTAGTGGAAGAAGAAATTAGGGATTTATTGAAGAAATATAAATTTGACGGGGACAAAACACCAATTATAAGAGGATCCGCCTTAAAAGCGCTTGAAGCTACGCAAGCTGGCAAGAAGGACGATGAAAGCATGAAGGCTATAGGCGAATTACTGGATAAACTTGATGAATATATTCCACAGCCAGTGAGAGATACTGATAAGCCGTTTTTAATGCCGATTGAAGATATATTTTCTATTGAAGGCAGAGGCACCGTGGTGACTGGCAGAATTGAAAGGGGAACTGTAAAAATCAACGAAGAGGTTGAGATTATAGGCATAAAAGAAACTACAAAAACAGTGGTTACAGGTATTGAGATGTTTAACAAACAGCTTGATGAAGGACAGGCTGGCGACAACGCAGGCGTGCTTTTGCGCGGGACAAAGAAAGAAGACGTTTACCGCGGACAAGTTTTGGCTAAGCCCGGCACAGTTACTCCGCATACCGAATTTGAAGGCGAGACATATGTTTTATCAAAAGAGGAAGGCGGCAGGCATACTCCATTCTTCAAAGGTTATAAACCGCAATTTTATATTAGGACTACTGATGTTACCGGAGATGTTATATTGCCGGAAGGCACTGAAATGGTGATGCCCGGGGATACTGTCAAACTGATGATCAGATTAATTCATCCAATTGCCCTTGAGGAACAGCAAAAATTTGCTATTCGAGAAGGTGGCAGAACGGTAGGCGCTGGAGTCGTGACAAAGATTATTAAATAGATGGATGCTCCCACTTTGATATGAAGTGGGGGTTTGATTTATTTAATATTTTACATTTTGGATTCGTTGACTATTATGAATGATAAACAGAAGAAAAATAATCAAGACAGTAGCGAGGTTGAAGCGAAACAAAGAATAAGGATCAAGATCAAGTCGTTTGATCATAAAATAATTGATAAGGCGGCTAAGATGATTATTGATACAGCCAAAAGGACAAATGCCGAAATAAAAGGCCCTGTTCCATTGCCAACCGAAATATCAAAGTTCACGGTTAATCGCTCTACGTTTGTCCACAAGGAAGCAAGAGATCAGTTCGCGATGAGAGTGCATCAGAGGTTGATAGATATTTACGAACCAAAGGCCAAGACTATCAGTGACTTAATGAGTCTCGCATTGCCAGGAGGAGTGGATATTGAGATCAAAATGTAAAAGCAAATTTGCGGATATGGCTATTTTTTGTTAGATTGCGCATAAAGCAAAAAAATGATGAGATTTTAATTTTAGTAATTAAATATTTTAATTTAATAACCGATAAGAAGCCAAATAAGATCTTCATGATAGTGGAGAAAACATTTGACAATTCTTATATACAGATGGCGCTAAATGCCATTGCTGGGGGTTAAGGAGAGTGAAACTTACGCTCAAATTTTTTGATGATACTATTTTTATCTTTGATGCTAAGAAATGCTGTTGCCAGTTTCAAAGATTGTTATTAGCAAGAATTTGCGCGCAAGTAAATTCAACTATAAATTAGACGCAAGACATTAAATAATAGAATTTTTTATGTTTTTAGTCTGGTTTATTGCACCAGATTTTTTGTTTAATGGTATGAAATTTATTTTGGGACAAAAAGTGGAAATGACTCAAATTTTTAAAGAAGACGGCGATGTTGTTCCCGTGACTGTTGTTTTAGCTTTGCCGTCAAGAGTGGTGCAAGTCAAAACCGCGCAGGGAAAAGATGGATATAACGCCGTCAAAATCGGTTTGCCAGGGAAAAAGAAATTGAGCAAGACTGCGTTAGGACAATTATGCAAACTTGGGAATCTGCAATATATCAGGGAATTCAGGACTGAAGGCCAAAGCGATTTTCAAAAAGGCGATACTATAACTGTTGGCACATTCAATGTTGGGGACAAAGTGAAAATAATTGGTATTTCCAAAGGCAAAGGTTTCCAAGGGGTCGTAAAGAGACATGGGTTTAGCGGACAAAAGGCCACTCATGGAGACAAAGATCAAGAACGCGCGCACGGATCAATTGGATCGTCAGAGCCGGCAAGGGTTTTCCCAGGCATAAAGATGCCAGGGCATATGGGCAACGCGCAAGTTACCATAAAGAATTTGGAGATTGTAAGGGTTGATATTGAAAATTCCAAGCTGTATATTAAGGGAGCAGTGCCTGGAGCCAGAAACGGACTTTTATTGATAAGCGGATAAGACGGAGATAAAAGTCAAGGAGTGGTTGGCAACAAACAAGGAACAAGATAAAAGAATAAGAAATAAATTTGAAAATTACCTCAATTATTATTTGAATGAAATATCAAGTTTACAACCGACAAGGAGAAAAAGTGGAAGAAGTTGAATTAAACCAAGCTGTTTTTGATATTGAAGTTAATGAAGAACTCGTGCATCAAGCCGTGGTTGCACAGATGGCTAACAAAAGGAAAGTTTTAGCGCACACCAAAGACAAATCAGAAGTAAGAGGCGGTGGCAGAAAGCCGTGGAAACAAAAAGGCACGGGCCGGGCAAGGCACGGCTCCAGCCGCTCACCTTTGTGGATTGGTGGCGGGGTAACATTTGGTCCGACGAAAGACAGAAATTTTAAAAAGAAGATAAATAAGAAAATGAAAAGAAAAGCGCTTTTTATGTGTTTGTCAGACAGGGTAAAAGATAAAAATTTATTATTGTTGGATAAATTGGAGTTGAACGAGGCGAAGACTAAAGAATTGTACAAATTATTGCGCGTTTTAATCAGCGGGTTATTGAATAGAAAAGACAGCAAGATAAATTATTCGGCTGAACCGATCAAATTAGCAGAAGGCGAAGAAAGAAAGAAAACTGAAGAAAAGAAGAAAATAAAAAAAGATGAAAAATTGTCAATTTTGGTTGTTGGATCAAAAAATATCGCAAAACTTGCGAGAGCCGGAAGAAACATTGCCGGTATAAAAGTATTGGACGCTTGTTCTTTGAATGTTATTGATGTTTTGACATATAAATATATTCTAATGGGTTTAGAGAGCTTGACATTTATTGAGAAGACATATTTAAATAAGAAATAACGCGTGGTTTATAGATAAATTTTAGCAATTGATATTTATTTCGAGTGATTGTCGGATAAATCTATCGCGGATTATATTCTTAAAAATTAAAGTTAATTTATGTTTTTATTTAGATCAAAAAAGAAGAAAGAAGAAGAAAAAGACGGCTTGCCAAAAGAAGTAAAAGATAAAAATGGTTTTGGAAGACCCAAAAGCTCAAAAATATTGAAACGCGAAAATACAGAAAATATTAAAACGCAGAAAATACAGAAACGCAGAAATAAAGATTTTAAACTTGAAAGCATATTGGTTAGGCCTCTAATCACAGAAAAAGCTGGCGCTCTCGGAGTTTTTAACCAGTATGTTTTTGAAGTGAGCGGCAAGGCGAATAAAGTGGAAGTTAAAAAATCCGTAGAACAGATATATGGAGTCAGGCCAATGAGCGTTAATATGAGCAATGTTTTAGGCAAAGGCGTGAGATTTGGCAGAAGGATTTCACAATGCAAAAGCTGGCGCAAAGCAATAGTAACTTTGCGGGAAGGTGACAAGATAGAGGTTTATGAAGGCGTGTAACACAGGAATAATGGTTAAAAGGCTAAAATTAATTTATTTTTTGGAGGATCAGTATATTATTACTAAAAATTTGTGGCGATAAAATTTTACAAACCGACAACTTCAGCAAGACGCAGGACTTCCATCGTGTCATCTTTAGATTTGACAAAAAAGGAACCTGAAAAGAAACTGACCATTCCAAAGAAACAACACGCGGGTAGAAATAACACCGGTAAAATAACAGTTAGGCACAGAGGTGGCGGAGTCAAAACGAGAATACGCTTGGTTGATTTTAAGCGAAACAAATTTGATGTTCCGGCAGTAGTTATAGCGATTGAATATGATCCGAACCGTTCAGCTAGAATCGCATTAATTAAATATGAAGACGGGGAAAAAAGTTATATATTAGCGCCGAGTAATTTGCAAATTGGCGATAGTGTAATGTCTTCGCAAAAAAAGATTGATATTAAAGATGGTTATAGGATGCCCTTGGAATTTATTCCGGCAGGTAGCATGGTATACAATGTTGAAATATCGCCGAATAGAGGCGGAGTTATATCAAGATCAGCAGGATCAGGAGTAGCTATTCAGGCGATAGAAGGCAAATTTGCGCAATTAAGAATGCCTTCCAGCGAAATAAGATTAGTGAGAAAAGAGTGTCTTGCGACAGTTGGGCAAGTGTCAAACATTGAGCATATGTTGGTGAGAATAGGAAAAGCCGGAAGATCCAGAAGAAAAGGCATTAGACCGACCGTGAGAGGAAAAGCAATGAATCCAGTTGACCATCCTCACGGAGGCGGTGAGGGCAGACATCCTATCGGGATGAAATATCCTAAAACATTGTGGGGCAAGCACGCGCTCGGCGTAAAAACCAGAAAGAAAAATAGATGGTCCAATAGAATGATATTGGAAAGAAGAAATAGGAGAAAATAAATTATTTATTAATAAAATAATGAGATGTCAAGAAGTTTAAAAAAAGGTCCATACATAGACTATAAACTGCTTAATAAAATAAAAAATATTAAGCAGGGCGATAAGACTGCGATAAAAACATGGTCAAGAAGTTCTACTATTGTCCCCGAAATGGTTGGTTTTACTTTTGGCGTGCATAACGGAAAACAGCACTTGCCTGTGCTTGTAGTAGAAAATATGGTTGGCCATAAATTAGGTGAATTTGCCGCGACAAGAAAATTTATCAGACATGGCGGTAAAATGCAGAAGGAGCAGGAAAAAGCCGCAGAGGAAAAACAATAGAGTTTTTGAAATTATTTAATTATGCAGGTTAAAGCACAACTTAGATATTTGCGCCAATCCCCAAGAAAAGTAAGAATGGTTTGCGACAGTTTGCGCGGAGTTGATGTTATACAGGCTGAAAACAGACTAAGGCTGACAAACAAGAGCGCAGTTTTGCCGGTTTTAAGATTGATAAAATCAGCAGTTGCTAATGCTCTAAATAATGATAAACTTGAAAAGGATAATTTATTTATCAAAGAAATCAGAGTTAATCAGGGGCCGATGCTCAAAAGATGGAGAGCTAGAGCTTATGGAAGGGCTGCGTCAATACAGAAAAAATCGTCTCATGTTTTTATTATTATTGAAGAAAAAGTTCCGAGTAAAAAATCCAAAAAAGAAAAAAAGCAGGCTGATTTTGAGACAAAAATTGTCCGCTCTTATGATGATGCCAAGGCGTTTGCGAAAAAAGACGACGGGAAAACAGGAACTGAAAACAAATCAGTGGAATATAGCGAGGACAAAGAGGATGAAGAAATGCTTAATGCAGGTCGCATTGCTAAAGACAAACATAAGCAGCACTTGGACAAAAGCAGGCAAAAAACAGGATGGAGGGGAAGAATATTCAGAAGGAAAGCAGATTAAATTAGTTAGAAACACATTTAAGATTTTAATTTAATAATCGCATGGGACAAAAAATCAATCCAAAACTATTTAGAATGGGACAATCCGTAAGCTGGAGCGGCAAGTGGTTTGCTGAGCGAAAAAAGTATGTTGAGTATTTGAAACAAGATACGGCTATAAACAAATTATTAGCTGGCAAGTTCAAAGAAGCGGGAGTTGATAAGATTGAGATAGAGAGAAATACCGATACATTGAATATTATTATAAATTCTTCCAGGCCAGGCGTTGTTATTGGCAAGGGCGGGGCTGGCATAGAAGAATTAAAGAAGATGATTAGTAAGAAAATAGTCAAAGATGAGAAGAAAAAAATTGAAATAAATATCAGAGAGGTGTCAAAACCGAACTTATCAGCGAATATTGTTGCGCAAAATGTAGCGACGGAACTTGAAAGAAGGGTGCCATATAGAAGAGTAATGAAAAGAAATATGGAATTGGTAATGAAAGCCGGAGCAAAGGGAGTGAAGGTTATTTGTTCGGGACGCCTAGGCGGAGTGGATATAGCGAGAAGAGAAACATTATCTCAAGGCAAAATTCCTTTACATACCATGCGCGCGGATATTGATTATTCAAGATTAGCCGCAAGGACAACTTACGGGGCTATTGGAGTAAAGGTCTGGATATATAAAGGTGAGGTATTTGAATAAAGCGAACGGCAGTTTAAGGTTGCTGAAAGCGTAAATTTTGAGTGAATAAAAATATTAAAATTATGTTGTCACCCAAGAAAATGAAACATAGAAAATGGCATAAAGTAGCTGGCACGTCAGGCAGAGTCGCTTCGCGCAACCAAAAAATAAGTTTTGGCAGCGCTGGAATGAAAGCAATGACAAGTGGCTGGGTAAATGCGAGAGAAATAGAAGCTGTGCGTCGCGTTCTGGTTCGTTTCACGCGCAAAGGCGGTAGAATTTGGGCTAGAATCTTCCCGTATAAGCCGATAACAGCTAAGGGCGGGGAAGTAGGCATGGGCAAGGGCAAAGGCGTTGTTGACCATTATGTGGCGTCAGTTTTGCCAGGGATGGTATTGTTTGAAATGGATGGCATAACAATGGACAAAATGAAGGAAGCTATGAAACTTGGCGGCCACAAATTAAGCGTTAGAACAAAATTCGTCACAAAATAGATAATTTTTATTTTATGAAGTTTAAAGAATTGGTGACAAAAAATAAAAAAGAGCTTGAACGGTCACTCTTGGAATTGAAAGAGAAATTGAGAGAAATGAGGTTTAAGGTGGCGCAAAGACAGTTGAGAAAAGTGCATGAGATAAAAACAACAAGGCGAGATGTCGCGCGTATTGAAACCGCGCTATATAGCATTGGCGCGAAGACGGACGAAAGCCGAAAATCAAAAATTAGCAATACGAAAATAATATAACATGGAAATAATACAACAAGCCAATAAAATAGAAAGAAAAAAAACAAAGCGCATTTTTAACGGTACGGTGGTTTCTGATAAAATGGATAAAACCATCATTGCCGCTGTTTTCAGAACAAAAATTAATTTGAAGTATAAGAAAAGATATAGAGTGACAAAAAGATATAAAGTGCATGACGAGCATAATCAATACAAAGTCGGAGATAAGGTCAAATTTGAAGAATGCAGGCCATTGTCAAAAGAAAAGAAGTGGAGAGTTGTAAATTTGATTGGATTGAACACGAAGACCGCAGTTAAAAATTAGGATTTTTATTCATAATCAGATTGCCTGAAGTTATAAAAATTATAAATAGTAAATAATATGTTGCAAGAGAGATCAATATTAAAATCAGCTGATAATTCTGGAGCTAGACGCCTGCAGATTATTCGCGTTCTCGGCGGATATAGAAAGCGATTCGCCCGCGTCGGGGACATTGTAACAGTAGCAATTAAAGAAGCTGACGCTCATACTCAAGTTAAAAAAGGCACAGTGGCTCACGCTGTTATAGTAAGGACGCGCAAAGAAACCAGGCGGCCAAGCGGTATTTATGTAAGATTTGATGATAATGCGGCGGTTTTAATTGATAGAAAATCAAAAGAAATGAAAGGCACGAGAATTTTTGGTCCGGTTGCCAGAGAATTGCGCGCTCAAGGCTTTAACAAGATTATTTCTTTGGCGCCGGAGGTATTGTAATTTTAAAAAATATGAGAATTAAAAAAGGTGATACAGTGAAAATACTAACTGGGAAAGACAAAGGCAAGTCTGGCAAGGTTTTGAATATTTTAGTATTGGAAAAGAGGATTGCCGTTGAAGGATTGAATCTGAAATATAAACACGTGCGGCCAAAACGTTCAGGCGAGAAAGGGCAAAGAATAATGTTTCCGTCTCTTATTGATTCGTCAAACGTAATGTTGGTGTGTCCAAAATGCGGCAAAACGACGCGCGTCGGTGTCAAAGTGGCCAGTAAAAGGACCGAGACCAAGAGAGACAAAAGGCAGAGAGAGTGCAAGAAATGCAAAGCCATTATCACTTAATCGTTGATTGATCAAAAATAAAGTTTATTTAAATGTTTTATGAACAGTTTAAAAGAAAAATACATAAAAGAAGTTATACCCAAAATGAGAGAAAAATTTGGATATAAAAATGATCTGGCTGTGCCAAAACTTGTCAAAGCTGTTTTGAACGCGCGTATTTCAGCTTCTAAAAATGACAAGAATTATTTGGATTTGGTCAGCAATACATTATCAAGAATCAGCGGGCAGAAAGCATTATTTACCAAGGCGAGACAGTCAATATCGTCATTCAAGATTAGGGAGGGTGATGTTGTTGGAGTAAAAACAACGATAAGGCAAGAAAGAATGTATAGCTTTTTGATGAAACTTATCAATTTGGCACTTCCAAATGTAAGAGATTTTCACGGTGTTGATATTAAAAATATTGATGACAGCGGGAATCTGACGATTGGTTTTTGCGAGCATATTGTTTTTCCGGAAATCAGCACTGACGAGGTGGAGAATCTGCATGGGTTGGAGGTAACAGTCGTGACAACCGCGAAAACTAGACATGAAGGGCAGGAATTATTGAGATTGCTCGGTTTTCCATTTAAGAAAAAATAGATTTTAGCATTTATGTTTTCGCAGTAAGCCGGATAACAATTATTGAATCAAATTTATGGCAGATAAATCAAAAATAGAAAAAAGCAAAAAAAAGCCGTTATTTAGCACAAGAATTGTGAGGCGCTGTTGGCGTTGCGGAAGAAATAGGGGATATATGCGCAAATTTGGGTTGTGCAGAATTTGTTTCAGGGAATTGGCGAACAAAGGCGCTTTGCCGGGAGTAACGAGATCTTCCTGGTAAGTATTATGAAAGAGTCGTCGCGCGGCAAAATTGATATTTTATCTTTATATTATTTTTATGAGAACAGATCCGATAGCAGATATGTTAACAAGAATTAGGAACGCGCAAGCAGTCAAAAAAGCTGAAGTTGTTTTGCCATATTCAAAACTGAAGATGTCAATTTTAAATTTATTTGAGGAAGAGGGCTGGATCGCGAAAGTTGAGAATAATTTTCCCGGAGTCAACCAAGCTAAATCGGTTGTAAACAACAAAGACGCGTTGGCAAAGTTTGCGAGCATTAAAGTGATAATCAAATATGATAGCGACGGTACTCCAAAAATAAGTTCAATCAATAGAATAAGCAAGCCCGGCAAAAGAGTTTACGCTGATAAGGACAATATTCCTGTGGTTTTGAATTATCTTGGCATGGCGATCATCTCAACATCGCAAGGATTGATGACTGACAAAGAAGCCAGAAAGAAAAAAATTGGAGGAGAGGTAATTTGTGAAATATATTAATTATTTATTTTGTTTGTTTATAAATTCGCGCGATATTTAATTGTATTATATGTCTAGAATCGGTAAAAAAATAGTGACCATGCCAAGCGGCGTTACAGTCAAAATTGATGGGCAGACTGTTATGGCAAAAGGGCCTAAAGGAGAACTTGCATACAATGTGCATCCTATTATTAAAATCGTAAAAAATGATGATGGTTTGCTTCTCACGGCCGGCAATCCAGAAGATAGGAAAGAGAAAGAGATTTGGGGGACAAACAGACAGATGGTGAATAATATCATTATCGGAGTAAGCGCGGGATACAGAAGAGAATTGGAGATCAATGGGGTTGGTTATAAGGCTGAAATCAAAGATCAAGTATTAATACTGCACGTTGGCTATTCGCATGCCGTTCGTTTTGATTTGCCGCAAGGCATAACTGGGAAAGTTGAGAAAAATGTGATAACATTGGATGGCATAGACAAACAATTACTTGGCGAAACATCGGCGAGAATAAGAAAAATAAGAAAACCGGAACCGTATAAGGGCAAAGGGATAAAATATATGGAAGAAATTATAAAGAGAAAGGCAGGGAAACAGGTCAAGGGAGCAGAAGGAAAATAGTATGGAAAGCTACAAATTTTCATTGTACTGTTGGGCATTATTGGCTGTTTTTAGTTAAACTATTTATTTTATATGAAAGACATAAATAAAGCAAAATTAGCGGCAAAGAAGCGCAGGCAGGCAAGAGTCAAGGCTAAGATTTTTGGCACCGAAAAATTGCCTAGGCTAAGAGTTTCCAAGAGTTTGAAGCATGTTTTTTTGCAATTAATTGATGATTGCAAAGGCAGAACTTTGACAAGCGCGCACAGCAAGCAATTAGCGGCAAAAGGAAAAAAGACGGAAATATCCTTTAAGACAGGCGAGTTGCTGGCGCAGAAGGCGATGGCGGCCGGGATAAAGAGATGTGTTTTTGACCGCGGCGGGCATATATACCACGGTGTCATCAGACAAGCCGCTGAAGGCGCGAGAAAGGCGGGTTTGAAATTTTAAATTTATTTTTTTAAATATATAATTTATGATTGGGAAAGACGCAAAAGAGGCTAAAGGCAAAAGCAAAAATATCAAAAGAAGGGATAAACAGGCTGAACCAAAAGAGTTTGAACAGCGCCTGGCGGATTTAGCGCGCGTGACGCGCGTGACGCGCGGCGGCAAACGATTGAGTTTCCGCGCATGTATTGTTATTGGCGACAGAAAAGGCAAAGTAGGCTACGGAATAGCCAAGGGGTCTGACGTTACTATCGCCATCAATAAGGCTGTGGTACAGGCGAAAAAGAAATTATTTCAGCCAAAGATAAAGTCAGGCTCCATTGCGCATGAGATAAGGGAGAAATTTGGAGCGGCTCAAATTATTTTGCGTCCGGCAAAAAAAGGCAGAGGTATTATCGCTGGAGGAGCGGTACGCAGCGTGCTGGAACTGGCTGGTTATGAAGACGCGATGGCAAAAATAATTGGATCCAAAAACAAGATCAATAATGTAAAAGCGACATACAATGCCTTGCGGAGATTGAAGTAGTTTTTTTGTTTTTTGGCATTCTGTTTTTTTCAAATTTTTTATTTTAGATTTTGGGTTTAGCAAACATAATTTCATCTAATTTATGACATTATTTTTACATACAATCAAACCATCGGCCGCGGCAAAGAAGAAGAAGAAGAAGCAAGTGGGCCGAGGAGGTAAACGCGGAACTTACAGCGGCCGCGGGGGCAAGGGTCAGCGTGCGAGATCAGGCGGCAAAAGCGGTTCTAAAAGAAGAGGCATGAGACAGCTCATGGAAACAACTCATAAACTAAGGGGTTTTAAATCAAAAAAGAAAAAGCCAGAAATAATAAATTTGGCGGATTTTGATGGGAAATTCAAGAGTGGAGACAAGATCACTAATGTTGTTTTACTAAGAAAAGGATTGGTTGATAGAACTAAAAATGGAGTCAAGATTTTGGGCAATGGAGAAATTAATATAAAATTGGAAATCAGCGGATGCATGGTGAGCCGAGCGGCCAAAGAGAAGATTGAGAAAGCCGGCGGGAAAGTAAACTAAGGGGGCCAGATTTGATTTGATTATTTTATGAAATTTACTGAAAAATTAATCAGAATATTCAAAGACAATGATCTGCGCAAAAAGATTTTTTTTGTGCTTTGTCTTTTGTTTGTTTTCAGGGTTGCGGCGCATATCCCAGTGCCCGGAGTGGATGTTGTGGCCTTGCGTAATTTTTTCGCGGATAATCAGATTCTCGGATTGTTGAATATATTTTCCGGAGGAGGTATGTCTAATTTTTCCATTGTGGCTTTGGGTATAGGCCCGTATATTACAGCTTCAATTATTTTTCAGTTACTGGCAATGATCGTGCCAAAGCTTGAAGAGATATCCAAGGAAGGGGAATCCGGGCAGAAAAAGATCAATCAATACACAAGGCTCTTAACCCTGCCGATGGCGTTTTTGCAGGGCTACAGCATGATAAAGCTTTTACAGCAATCGCAGAGGGGCATTATCGGCAATATTTCCGCTTTTGAATATTTGACAATAATAGTCATTCTTGCTGCCGGAACGATATTCCTTATGTGGCTTGGCGAATTGATCAGCGAGAAAAAGATCGGTAACGGCGTATCGCTTATTATTTTCGCTGGTATTGTTTCAGGCATACCAGGCAGCGTACAGCGCACTTTAGCGACTTTTGATCCATCGCAGATTTTAAATTTGGCGGTGTTCCTCGCGATTGGCGTGATTACAGTAGCTGGCGTTGTATATATTACGGAAGCACAGAGAAATATTCCGGTTTCTTACGCCAAAAGAGTAAGGGGAATCAGAATGTATGGCGGGTTTGATACGCATCTGCCATTGAGGGTAAATCAGGCTGGCATGATTCCTATTATTTTTGCCATATCTTTGATTATGTTTCCGCCGTTGGTCGCGCAGATGGCAATGAGAGCGCAAAGCCACGTGATAGTCAGCGCGTCAACTTTTGTCATGGAGTTGTTTCAGAACCAGATATTTTATGGAGCTCTATATTTTTTTCTGGTGGTTGCTTTCACTTATTTTTACACAGCGATTATTTTTCATCCGCAGCAAATTGCCGATAATTTGCAAAAACAAGGCGGTTTTGTGCCGGGAATCAGGCCAGGCAGACAGACAGCGGAATATTTAGGCAAAACATCAAATAGAATTATGCTCGCAGGCGCTTTGTCTCTCGGTATAGTGGCCATTTTGCCTTTAATAATAGGGCCGATGACCGGAGTGAAGAGTATGGTTATTTCCGGCGCCTCGCTTTTAATTGTTGTGTCAGTTGTCATTGAAACAGTCAAACAAATTGAATCACAGCTAGTGATGCGTGATTATGATGGATTTTAATTGCCATAAATATTAAGCAAGAAGCAATGATTAGGCCAGAGATGGCCATTTTTTGATTTTTAAAAAATGCTGTGATATTATTAAATCATATAAATTGTATTTACATTTATGGGCATACTTGGCAATTGGTTTTCTTCAAGCTATACTAGCGGAAGAAATAAAAAAATATCTTTTCAAAATAAAAACAAATTGGACAGGCGGGATATTCATGATCTTGTTTGGGGTATTGCCAGTCTTGACGTACGGCAGAAAAAATTGATTGAGGGCGAACTTATAAAACAGCTTGACGACGCCGGAGTATCAAAGTGGGAGTATGAGGAGATAATAAGACGATTGGATTCAAAGAGTGCGGAGCTCGGACTTAGCGAGATTGATATAAAAAATTTGAAGATGGCGCTTTATTAAAATTTATTTATTCATAAGATGAAAAATTTTAAAATTTTAATGATTGGTCCGCAGGGATCTGGCAAGGGAACCCAAGCGCAAAAGCTGTCAAAAAAATTTGGTTTGCCTATTTTTTCAACGGGCAATATTTTGCGGCAGAGGATACATACGGAAGATGAGCTGGGCAAGAAATTGTCTCGCATAATAAATAATGGCATATTAGCGCCCGATGAAATAGTAAATAAGATTATTGCCGAAAAAATAGAAAATGATGGATATAAAGGATATATTCTTGACGGTTATCCGCGTAATTTGGCGCAAGCCAGATTTTTAGCTGGCATGGACGAACTGACTCATGTTTTTGAAATAAATATATCTGATAAAGAGGCTTTTAGGCGAATTACAGGCAGGAGAACTTGTCCAAAATGCCAGATTGTTTATCATTTGGATTATAATCCGCCGCGCGAGGAAGGGGTGTGCGATAAATGCGGTGAAAGATTGGTGATCCGCGATGACGATAAAAGCGAAACAGTAAAAAGGCGTTTGCGGATGTATTATGAAACTGCCAGGCCGCTTGTGGAGTTTTATAACAAGAAGAAAATTCATCACTTGATTGACGGTGAACAATCAATTGAAGACGTTGGAAGGGATATTTTAAGAGTTTTAGGATGATAACAATTAAAACAGCGGAAGAAATAGAAATTTTGCGTGATGGCGGTGAGAAGCTGGCAAAAATTTTAGGCATGGTTTTATCCAGAGTTAAGCCGGGCGTATCTTCCAAAGAACTTGATGATTTGGCGGAAATAGAAATACGCAAGATAGGAGGCGAGCCGGCTTTTAAAAATTTTCAGAATTATCCGGCAACTTTATGCGTGTCTGTCAACGAAGCAGTGGTTCATGGTATTCCGCGAGAGGATGTTATTTTAAAAGAAGGCGATGTGGTCGGAGTAGATATTGGAATGAAGTATAAGGGATTATATACTGATATGGCTCGCACAGTTGGCGTTGGCGGAATATCCGCGGAAGCCAAAAAATTAATAGCCGTAACTGAAAAATCTTTTTTGAAAGGAGCAAGGACTGTTAAGCACGGAGCTTATGTGGGGGACATCGGCGAGGCTGTGCAGAAGTATGTTGAACAGCACGGCTACTCCGTGGTGAGGAGTCTGGCCGGACACGGTGTCGGGTACGGCGTGCACGAGGAGCCAAGAATTCCTAATTTTGGCAAAAAAGGAGATGGGGAGGTATTGAAATCCGGCATGGTGCTGGCAATTGAACCAATGGTATGCGCGGGCGGGTATGAACTTGAAACTGACAAGGATGGCTGGACGGCCGTTAGCAAAGACAGATCATTGACCGCGCATTATGAGAATACCATTGTGGTGACTAAGCTAGGATGCGAAATATTGACGCAAGATGCGACTGGCCGCAAACAAGGAGCCAGAATGCGTAAAGTTGCGGTAACCGGCAGCAGCAGACAAACGAGCGGTCGTGTTTTGGGCATTGATTATGGAGAGAAAAGAATAGGATTGGCAATTAGCGATCAAGGTCAAAGCCAGGCTTTTGTCTATGATACGCTTGATGCCATGTTTCATTTTTGGGAAAAGCTGCTGGAAATTTGCGATAAAGAAAAGATTGATAAGATAGTTGTTGGTTTGCCTTTGAATATGTCCGGCAACTATACCCAAAAAACAGAAGAGACGGTTTTATTTATTGAAGCTTTGGAAAAGCAGATCAAAGTTCCGGTGGAGACAGTGGACGAAAGGCTGTCAAGCGTTGAAGCAAAGAAAAATGGAGGAGGATCAGGAATTGACGAACAATCGGCGCGGATTATTTTAGAGCGGTATTTGGATGAACAGTTAGTAATAAACAGTTAAAATAATTGACACTAGGGCATAATTCCAGCCCCAGATTTAATAGCCTGTTTTTTAGACAATAACAAATTTACTGTTCAAAAGACAGGTTAGTAGATGATTGATTTAATGTGTTTTAAGGGTCTCTTCATTTGATGATTGTAGATAATAGCCAATTGGTAGAGTAAAGTACCGGCATGCCAGTACAGGGAAACATTTTTTAAGCCTTTAATAGTTGCTCTTTTTAAACAGGGAAATACGCATTTTAAGTGTCTGTTAGTAGGTTCAATGCTAGTTGATCTTTGCTGGTATAATTTTTTGCCCTTGTCTGTTTGCAGGAAGTTGAATAATCTTTTTCTGGCGCCAGTGGCAAGTTTGCCAATCTTTTTGTAAATACCTGCTATTAATCTGCATTTTCTAATCCCAGTCAGTTTGTAAAGCTTGCCTGAATCATATCTGCCATCAGCTAAAATGTATTTATTGCTCTGGTTCAGGTTATCAATGAATTTTTCGTAAACAACTTCGTCAGCTATGTTAGCGGTTTTAACTATTAAGTCCAAGGGCGCGCAGATAGGCTTGATTGAGCCGAAAATATGGGCATTGTAGCCATAATCCCAGCCTTGGGAGTTCTTGCCCCATTCAGCTTCCTTGTCAATATTGCCGCATTTGGGAATCTCACCTTTGAGTTTCTGCTTCTTGTGCCAGACATTGCCATATGCTTTGGTGCGGGTTGAGTCAACCACCCGACCTTGTTTGTTCACAATCTTTAAACTGACTATGGTTAATCCCATTTTCTGGATAATGATTCTGAAAAAGTGAAAAATGTTTTTAAACCTTCTCTCTATTGTCCGTCTATCAGGAATGCCCAGTTTGTCAAATCCGCGCAATTGTCTGAATTTTTCTGCTTGCGGATAATGTCTATCTTCTAGAAAGTTCGTTAATTGATAACTGGAAGTGAATTGTTTAATAACATAAATAATAGCTGTGAAGATGATTGATTTTAAAGAGTATTTCCATCTTCTGCCAGGGCCGACCTGTTGATTTAAATATTGATAATACCAATTGATTTTTATCTTTAATATCTTGAAGAGAGCCAGTATTGTTTCTTTCATAAAACATCTCTGCTGTCAATATCAATTGGTAATGTGCACACACATTTGGCGGTTTTTACTGAAATCATTTAAGATTTCAGTATATGTGTATCATTATGCCAAAAACAATTAGAGAGGAGAGGTTAAGATGGATTTTACCCATCTGCCACAAAGAAATTAAATTAGTTGATGTGGCTAAAATATGCCCTCACAGCCAAAGGAGCTTAGAAAGATGGTTAGCAGCTTATCGCCAATACGGGGAACAAGGGTTAGAGCCAAGATCAACTAGACCAAAAAGTAATCCCAGAGAAACACACATTCGCATCAAAGAAGAAATAATTGCTTACAGAAAAAAGAACAAGGAATGCGCTAAGGTATTAGCCTGGAAATTAGAACGGGAAAAAGGAATTCAAATTAATGCTAGAACAGTTGGAAAAATATTAAAAGCAGAA
>PEXX01000001.1 GCA_002778965.1 Candidatus Kuenenbacteria bacterium CG08_land_8_20_14_0_20_37_23
AATAATAAAACAAGAGAATTATTAGACAAGGTCTATCCTTTTCCAAAAGGAATAACGATGGAAAAGAGCGCTGGTAAATTCCCAGAAGCGCAAGGTAAAAATATAAAAATAGAAGAAGTGGAAGGTAAAGGGGGTAAATATCAGGCCGAGCATAGATTGGGTGAATTAGTTGAGGATTCAGCCGCTTGTATAATATTGCCTGGGGACACTGGCACCAAAACGGAAATTTACGACGCGATGCATTTTCACCAGAATGTGCAAATGAAATTGAAGCTAAAAACTAAACCATTAATTTTTGTTGGCGATAGTCATAATGAGATACTGCAAAAAGATTTTAAAGAAATAGTTGATAAGAGTGATAGTGTTTATGAAGTAAAAACAGAAGAAGAGGCTATTAACCTAGTAAAAATCCTGCAAAATTTGCAAGATGCATCTGCTTTGAAATTAACCGAAGATAGAATTAAGGGGCTGGAAGAGGAGCGCAAAAAATATCTGCTAAGATTTGGCGATGAAAAATCAGCGTAATAAATCCCCATTTTGTTTTAATGCTTTCATGCTTTAATATCTAAATGATTTTATGCTTAAGCTCCAACATCATTTTTTTCTGCCAGAATACATAAATGTTTTTGATTTAGATCAAATCTATATGACCAGCTCCATGTGGCATGATACCGGCATGAAAGACACTTGGGCGACTTTTGATTTACTGGTGCGGAATATGCCAAAGAATAGAAATTTTTTGGTGTTTACCGGGCTTGAGGAGATGGTTTTGGGATTGAAACATTTTAAATTTTCAGATGAACAAATCAGGATACTCCTCAAATGGAAATTGATTTCCAAAAAGTTTGCTTGGTATTTAAAAAAAATAAAATTCAGCGGCGATGTCAAGGCAATGCCCGAAGGCACTTTTTTCTTCCCGGGCGAGCCAATATTGCGCCTCACGGCGCCGTTAATTGAAGGGAATTTATTAACCGCTTTTTTAATCACTTCTTTAACTTCAAATACCATATTTTCGTCAAAAGCTATACGATCGGTAATAGCGGCTAAACCATTAAACATCGGGTGCACCAGTCCTAACAGGGGTCATAGTTTCGAATCAGCTTTTAAATGTCAGCGAAGTTCTTTTATCGCCGGCGGAGTTGGTGTCCCTTCACCAATTGTCAGAACAAAATTTAATATACCACTGGGTGACAATACCACTGCCGCTTATCACGCTTTCATTAATTTTTATCCCAGTGAAAAAGAAGCAATGACAGCGGTGGCCAAACACGCCAAAATAAACTTGTCGTTAATGATAGATACTTATAACTATCGGCGGGGAATTAAAAATGCCATAGAAATTGGCCATGAATTTAGCAAAGCAGGTAAAATTTTAAAAGTTATAGTTGACAGCGGAGACCTCTGCGCCAACGCGGTCATGGTCAAAAAAGAATTAGTAAAAGCAAAATTAAAAAATGTCAAAATTGTGGTAGTCAGCAATTTAGATGAATTTAAAATTAAAAAATTAATGCAAAGAAAAATTCCCGCCGATAGATTCATTGTCAATACTGAAACCTTAACTTCTTCTGATGACCCCAAAATGGAAGCGGTCTATAAGATTTCTGAAATTATCAAACCCGATGGAACAATTGTCAATAAAATGAAACTGTCGCCGGGCAAAATGAGTTTGCCTGGCAGAAAGCAAGTTTATCGGAAAATAGTGAATAAAAAATTACAGCAAGATATAATTGGGCTTGAGGGTGAAAAAAAATTGGGCACTCCCCTGTTGCGACCAATATTTAAAAAGGGCAAATTAATTTATAATTTATCGAGCGTTTTGACAATCAGGGATTATGTGCAAAAGCAGTTGAAATACTTGCCGAAAAAATATTTAGCGATTGATAAGACTTATCAATATCCGGTGAAAGTCAGTTCTAGATTGAATAAGTTAGTTGTGGAAACAAAGCAGGAAATCCAAAACCAGGCAGCTTAAGACAAAAATGGACATATAAAGATTAAATAAAATTTTATTAGATGGACTAAAGTACCGCGCTAAGCAGATCAAGCAAGCGCTGTTTTTAGATTTAGTGGAAAATTGGAATCAGGCTACAACTTTATCTAAACAGTTGCGGAATAAACTTACTGAACGTCATGAATTCGGTCGGGATATAGAAGCGGCTTGCGGACAACTAGCTGGAAGCGGTTGGAAAAATTGTGAACAAGACTAATTTGCGCTGAAATTAGCACAAATAAATAAACTGATTAGCATAACTTATTTGATATATTATAACTATTGTAGCTATTAGATTTTGATGATAAAATATATTTATAATTGATTTTTTTAAAATAAGATATGGCAAGACGGAAAAAACGAATTCTTGGACTTAATAGTGATTTTATTGAAGTAGAATCTTCAACCAAAAAAGGTGTTATTATCGTAATTGTTTTTCTCATTGCAATTATTTCTCTTTTGTCGATTTTTGATCTTGCCGGTGATTTTGGTCGAGTTGTGTATAAAATATTAAAATTGATTTTCGGCTGGGGTTTTTGGATATTTCCTATAATTTTGCTAGCGGCAGGATATTTAAACTTAAGTACGGCAAAATATTCTTTTAAAGCGACGAATGTAATAGGATCAATTCTTGTTGTACTCGGCTATTCCGGTTTTTTCCATTTAACTCAAGAGCCTGATAGTTTTCAACAAATTTTAAAAGAGGGTATTGGCGGGGGATATATTGGTTTTGCCATTAGCTATCCTTTTTTTAAAATAATGGGTAGATTGGCAGGCATGGCAACGATGATTGCTTTTTTTGTTATTGGTATACTTTTGATGTTTAATACCTCTCTTGAATCTTTGATAGCCAAAGTAACTTTTAAGAATATTAGACAGAATTTAAGTAATTTCTGCAGCAGAAAAAAAATTGACACCGATGACGCCGGTGAAGACGAACAGAAAGAAGAAGTGGTGGCTGATAATGAAATGGAACTTGAATTTGAGAAAAGGGAGCTCACTGGAAACGATGAAAATATAACAGATGAAAATGTTTATAAAGATGGCAAGAATGAAATTACTGTTCAGAAGTTTACAAAAAAATATTCAAAGATTGATTTGCCATTGGATTTGCTTAATATAGTCGCAGGAGAATCATCACCTCGTGATGTCAAGATGTGCCAGGAAATAATCCGAAAAACATTGAATAATTTTGGCATTGAAGTGAAAATGGGGGAGTATTTTGTTGGTCCAACCGTAACTCAATATACTTTTAGACCCGCTGAGGGAGTAAAATTGTCAAGAATCGTTGGGCTTGGCAATGATTTGGCCATGGCTTTAGCAGCGCATCCTATTAGAATAGAGGCTCCTATACCAGGCAGGGCATTAGTTGGAATTGAAGTGCCAAATAAAAAAATCGCTGTCGTGTCGCTAAGACAAGTGTTGGAATCAAAAGAATTTAAAATTCGCAAATCGAATTTAAGCATTGCGCTTGGAACTGACGTGGCTGGTAAACCATGGATGGCTGATCTTGAAAAACTTCCACATTTGCTTGTGGCAGGCGCAACTAATTCCGGTAAAACTGTCTGTCTCAATTCTATTATTCTTTCACTTCTTTATCAAAATCAGCCCGATGAACTGAAATTAATTTTGGTTGATCCCAAAAGGGTTGAACTGATTGGCTACAATGAAATTCCTCATTTATTGACGCCTGTTATTGTTGATATAAAAAAAATGATCAACGCGCTTAAATGGACAATTTCCGAAATGGAGAAACGTTTTCAGATTTTATCTAACGCCGGTAAAAGAAATATTCAAGTTTATAATACAACACATCCCAAAGACAAACTGCCATATCTTGTATTTGTAATTGATGAACTTGCTGATTTAATGTCAATTGCTTCAGCGGAAGTTGAGGCCGCCGTTATCCGTTTGGCACAAATGTCAAGGGCTGTCGGCATACATTTGGTTTTGGCTACGCAAAGGCCGTCAGTTGACATTATAACCGGGCTGATAAAGGCAAATATTCCAGGCAGAATTGCTTTCGCAGTGGCGTCTTTAACAGATTCAAGAACCATACTTGACGCTTCTGGCGCTGAGAAACTTTTGGGCAGAGGTGATATGCTATATACAGCAGCTGAACTTTCAAAGCCCAAAAGATTACAAGGCGCTTATGCGTCTGATGAGGATATTGAAAATGTTGTTGCTTATTTAAGGGAGCATAGCGAATCTGATTATGAAGAAAATGTCACAGAAAGAGCCCCTGGCACGACTTGTGCTAATGTAAGTGGATTAGCTGCTTTGCCCTATTTTGACTATGAGAATTCAGATGAATTTTTGGATGAGGCTAGAGAACTTGTTATTAAGGCTGGTAAAGCATCCTCCTCATATTTACAAAGAAAATTGAGAATTGGTTACGCTAGGGCAGCTAGAATTCTTGATTTACTTGAAGAAGAGGGCGTTATTGGTCCAGCCGATGGTTCTAAACCAAGAGAAATATTGGTTAGTAGCTCAAAAGAAGTAACAGACAACGGAGTTATTGATAGTGATAATATTAATGAAGAGAATATAGAAGAAAACGATTATCAAGAAGAAGAAAATAATAGTGGCAGCAAAGACGAAGAGGTAATTGAAAATTAGTGTGGGATCAATGTTTTTGGAAAGATGCTTGATATTGGAAAACGAGAGATGGAAAATGAAGAGAAAGAGAAATATTTATTTTTATATTTTTGAGGCTTTTAATATGGTCGTTTTTAGGCAAAAAAAAATTATTACTGTCAATTCTATTGGGGATGATTTACAAAAAGCGCGTCAGGCGCTTAATTTATCTATTAAAGCAGTTGAGAAAAAGATTAATATTAGTGAGAATTATTTAAAAGCCATGGAAACAAACGATTGGGATGATATACCGGGAGAAATTTACAGAAAAAATTTTTTAAAAAAATATACTGAATTTTTGGCCATTGATTTTGACGGAATTAAGAATAGATATGAAAAAGCAGTTAAAAATTTGGAGAATAATACAGATAAACTGGCCAGCAAGTTTGGCGTAGGACGCAAAAAATTTGTTGTTTTTCCAAAAATAATTCGTAATGTTTTGATAGGGATTTTGATAATTATTATTATTGGATATATTGGCCGACAAATTTTGTCATTGCTTAGTCCTCCAAAATTTGATATTCTTTATCCCGAAGAAAAATTTATTACAAATTCCGTAGCAATAAAAATACTTGGATTTGTCAATGACGAAGCATGGATTGGTTTGAATGACAATGAGATTTCAGTCGGAACAGATGGGTATTTCACCGTTGACATAGATTTGAATCCGGGTTTAAATATAATCAAGTTTGAGGCTCGCAAAAGGTATGGTAGGTCAAAGATTATTTACAGAAGAATAATAGCGGAATAAAATATGAGAATTATTAAAATTAAGACAACAACGATATGATAAAAAAACAAGGTGAAGATGAAGGACAAATCAGCAGGAATAAAGCCGCCGAACAAGCTATTGAACAGATAAAAGAAAGATTTGGAGATGGTGCTATTATGAAGTTTGGCGAGATAAAAAAACAGCAAGTCCCGTCTATTCCAACTGGATGCTTATCAATGGATTTAGCGCTTGGTGTCGGCGGTTTGCCAAAGGGCAGAGTAATAGAAATTTATGGCGCAGAAGCTTCTGGCAAGACAACGCTTTCGCAACACGTCATTGCTACGGTGCAAAAACTTGGAGGTGTGGCTGCCTTTGTTGATGCGGAACACGCTCTTGACCCCGATTATGCTAGAAAAATTGGCGTAAAAGTTGATGAACTTTTGATATCTCAGCCGGACAACGGTGAACAGGCGCTTGAAATCGTTGAAACATTAGTGCGTTCTGGAGGAGTAGATCTGATTGTTATTGATTCAGTAGCCGCATTGACGCCAAAAGCAGAAATTGAGGGGGAGATGGGGCAATCACATATGGGGTTACAAGCAAGATTGATGAGCCAAGCATTGCGCAAGCTTGCGGCCATTGTCAGTAAAACAGGCACAACGGTTATATTTCTTAATCAAACAAGACAAAAGATTGGTGTAGTTTTTGGCAATCCCGAAACAACCACTGGTGGGATGGCATTAAAATTTTATTCATCAGTGCGCATTGAATTGCGCAGAGCCGCGCAATTAAAAATGGGTGAAAAAATTATTGGCAACCGCGTGAAAGCCAAGATTGTTAAAAATAAAGTCGCACCGCCGTTTAAGATTTGTGAGTATGATATTATGTTTAACGAAGGTATTTCACTCTCGGGGGATATTTTGGATCGTGGCGTTGAAAGCGGAGTGATTATAAAGAGCGGCAATTCATACAGTTATCCAGTTATTGATGGAATAGGAGAAAATATAAAACTTGGGGTTGGCAGGGAAAATGCCAAGATATTTTTGAGGGAAAACAAAAAAATTATGAAGGAAATCGGCGGTAAAGTATGGAAGATATTAAAGGAAAAGGAAGAGTAACTGGTGAATTGTAAATCAGAGATTAATATTTTTAAAACCCGGATTTATTCGGGTTTTTATTTGACAAACTTTTTAGTGATCGGTAATGCATAAAAAATTTTTTAGCGTCGGCTAATATTCGCTTGTCATATATTATTTTACTCTTTCAACATATTCACCAGTTTCAGTATTGATGCGTATTAGATCACCTTCTTTGATAAAAATTGGGGTATTGATTTCAGCCCCGGTTTCCAAGGTAACGGTTTTGGTTACTGACCCTTGTGCGGTGTCTCCGCGAACAGCTGGCGGCGCGTCGATTACTTTTAATTCTACTTTCGGCGACAGGTCAATGTTGACAGGAATATTTTCAAAAAACAGAATATTGACAGTTGATGATTCTTTAAGAAACCGGAGCTTATCTCCAATAACGCTTGAATTAATGAAAAATTGTTCATAATTTTCGTCCATGAAGTAGCATTCATCGCCCGTGCGATAAAGAAAATCGGCTTTTCTTTTTTCTATTTCCGCATTATCAAATTTGTCAGATTGCTTAAAATTTTTTTCAAGCGTATTGTTGTTTAGAAGATTTCTGAATTTTGCCTGCAAGACTGCTGAACCGCGGCCCATTTTTAAATGATTAATTTTAATTATTTGACACGCATCGTCATTGTATTTAAAAATAGTGCCGACTTTTAAGTCATTTATACTTAGCATAATTATTTATAAGTTATACAATGTAAGCAATTTCTGCAAAACTAGTATACCAGACACAGCTTAATTTACTGATTGGTTGTTATTATTTTCTAACGAATGGCATAAGGCCCATTTCACGGGCTCTTTTGATAAGAGTTGAGATTTTTCTCTGGTGTTTGGCGCACAGACCAGTGCGCCTGGCGGGTACAATACGACAGTAATGCGACATAAAACGCTGGAGAGTTGGAATATTTTTCCAGTCTATGTTTTTTACTTGATTAACACAAAAGAAACAATGTTTCTCGTTAATTGGTTTGTTCATATACGGCGATTATATAAAAATTAAAATAGTGTTTATTTTTTTAGAAAGGAATCTCCTCTACTTTTATTTCATTAGTGGAATTATTTATGATCGGTTCATCAACTTGAATAGTTGGAGTTTCTTCTTGGGTAGAATTCATAGCGGATCCCTGATCGGCAGATTTTGATGCGGATTTTGAATCAAGCATGATCATATTGTCCGCAACAATTTCTGTAATATAGCGCTTGTTGCCAGTTTGATCGTCCCAAGAACGTGTTTGCAGACGGCCTTCAATATATACCTTTGATCCCTTACGCAGATACTGGCCGCATATTTCAGCCAATTTTCTCCATGCGACAATATTGTGGAACTCAACTTTTTCTTGACGATTACCAGATGCGTCAGTCCAAATAAAATTAGTTGCAACCCCAAACGATGTTACGGAAATGCCATTTGGAGTTGTGCGCACTTCTGGAGTTTTTGTCAGGTTGCCAATAATCATGGCCCTATTGAGATTCATATTTTTTATTATTAATTAATAATTTATATATTATCATTTTCAGCGAGCAATTCATCAATTTTCAGGTCAAGTGCTTTTAGATCTACTTTCCCTCCAGACTTTATTTTTTCGGTTTCATCCAATGGCTTTGCGATTTTTTGCTGCTCATCTTTTTTTCTGATATCATTTTCTGTTTGCTGGGCTTTTATAATATCTGGTTTTTTTTCAACCATCAGTCTGTAACGAGTAATATTTTGCATTAAATTAAGCTCTTTTATGATTTGTTTTAGTTTTTCTTCGGCAGATTCAAATATTGTCAACACAAAATAGCCATGTCTCACACGCTTGATGGTGAAAGCCAGTTTCTTTTTGCCAAGATCTTCTTCCTTGATAATAGTGCCTTTATTTTTTTGAATAATTGAGATAACTTGTTTTTTGGCTGCAACGATGTCGCTTGCCATAAGTGTTGCTGGCACAAAATAGAGTATTTCGTATTTTTTCATGGATTTATTTGTTGTATTTAAAATTGATTTATGTATTTTAATATTTATGTTAGTTTAT
>PEXX01000020.1 GCA_002778965.1 Candidatus Kuenenbacteria bacterium CG08_land_8_20_14_0_20_37_23
ATAAAAATTTCATATACTAACTAATGATAAGTTAAAACTTTGTATATCTACTAACTATCATAGTAAAACTATACGAATATGTCAAACGAAAAAACTACTATTGGGGATAACATAAAGAAATACCGAAACAAGCTCGGTATTTCTCAAGATGTCTTATCAAAAAAGGCGAATTTGGCTTTTCATACCATTGCGAAAATAGAAGCGGGCGCAACGCCTAACCCCACCATTGATACTGTTAAAAAAATTGCGGACGCATTGGGCGTTTCGCTTGATGTTTTAATGAAATAGGTTATGAATTATCAAAAGAAATTTGATGCTAGAGCATATTGGGCGACCAAACCTTACTGCACTGTTTGTAAAAAACATAAAGTTAAAAGTGGAACAATTTGCTACGAGTGCAAAAAAGAATCTATGAAAAAACAAGAAATAACAACTAAAGATGAAATCATAGAAAAAGATTCTGTTGTTTCTTTTGAAACTGGACCAACCGAAGAAAGCGAGCCGTCTTTACAGACTTTTACAAAAAGCCGAGTGCGGATTATTTCCGACGAAGCAAAAAATAAAATCGTTAGACTTTTTACATACTTAGAAAAAGCCCTTGCACTTGATGATTCTGTTGTTAGAGATTTTCGTACCACAACAATCGCTCCTTCTCCGTGGTGGTTAGCGGATTATCCGCGTGATGTCGAGAATCTTTACATTAGACCCTTTGATACGGAAAAGGTAGCTGACAACCTGCAAATTGGCGCATGGCTTAAAGTTGAAAAGAGGAGTATTAAACCTGCTCCCAATTTACCAAATGAGCTTATTGAATGGATCAACGAAGTAAATCCAGCAGATACTCCAACTGCAAAAGAAAAAATTGATCGTAAGGTGCGATTTGATGACGATAATACTCGTGTCAGTGATTTCAAAAAGTTCCGTAAAGAATATGAGCAGGGAGATGTAGCGCCTGAATCTATTTCAGATTGGGTGGTTTTATCACTGGACAAATTGCCCGAAGCAATTGAGGTTAAATATGTTGAAGACAAATGGATTGAACATCCAGAACTTGAAGAATTACTTTCTGGATATGTAGAAAATGAATGGAGGCCTTGGGCGGATAAAGTTAGTAAGATATACAAGGCAAACCTTCTCTACGATCAACTTTTTGCGCTTCGCCTTTTGCTTAAAAACGAAGGTGATAGTTACGAGTTGCTTTTAGGGCACGGGCTTTTGACTTGGAAACACCGAGCAGTTGGCTCTATTTATGCACCAATATTTCTAACCCCTCTAACACTTGATTTTGATGCTTCAAAAAGAACTATTGAAATTAGTCCGGACCCGATGTTTCGAGGTTTTGTTGAGATTTCTTCTCTCTACGAAACAGACAATCCGGCAGAGATGGATTTAATTACTTGGTCTGACAGAATCAACGCAAGTCCTTTTGATTTTTGGCATCTCGAAACACTCAAAGCACAATCGCGAACTCTGATTAACTACATATCAACGGAGAGTGAGGATCGCTTTGAGGATGATATTATTTCTGCCCCTGAGGTTACAAAAACTCCCGGCATTTGGAATTCGCCTGTTATCTTTGCTCGAAAAAGGAATAATGATCTTTGGTCAAAATACGCAGGAATTATCAGACGTGACATTGAACAGAATAGCGTCGAACCGACCGAATTTATTACAGATCTAGTCGGAGAGTATGAGGAAATAAATAGAGAAACAGGATTAGGTAATGAAGAAAATCTTAAGGACGTCTCTATAAAAGAAGCAGAGTTATTTTTTCCTTTACCTTGGAATGATGAACAAAAAAGAATTGCTGAACGGCTAGATGCTAATTATGGAGTTGTCGTAAAGGGACCACCCGGAACTGGGAAAAGTCATACCATTGCAAACCTTATTTCTCGCTTCTTATCACAAGGCAAGAGTGTTCTTGTTACCGCACAAACAAGTAAAGCACTAGAAGTTTTACGGGATAAATTGCCTAAAAATATTCGTAGTCTTGCGGTGTCCCAATTACATCAAACAGCCAAGCGCGATGATGTTCTGCAGCAATCAATAAGTGAAATAAGCTCAAATCTCGGAGAGAGACAGACAAAATTCAGTGAGTCACGTGCAGAAACTATTAGAAAAGAACTTGCTCGTGTGAGAGAAGAAAAAGCTACTCTTGCAAATCAAATTCGCAAATACATTCTTACAGACTCAAACGAAAAAATTGAAATTGACGGGGAAGAAATAAAACCTATTGAGGCGGCAAAACTTATCAGAGAACATGTTGAGCATTCAGATCTTGCTTGGTTTACAGACAAAATTCATTTCGATACTCAACTTAATTTCTCGGAGGAAGACTTACAAGAATCATACCGGTTGCTTTTGGATTTGAGGTCGGAAGATAGAAACTTATTCAAATTTGAATTGCCCGCTATCTCATCACTGCCAAACGAGGGTGTCGTTTTTAGTGCTTTTGCTTCTTACCGAGAATTTAACACAAAAGCAAAAGTCTCAAATAAAGTTTTTGGAAATTCAGAAACAAATTTCAATCGGGAGGCTCTTTCTAATCTTTGGGAAATGTTATCAAACGCAAGAAAAGTGCTCGCTTCGATCAATAAAGATTATGAACAAGAGATTTTTGAAACTTGTACCATAAGTCAAAACGAACGTGAAAAATGGAATGCCGTACTCTCTAAGATTTTAGAGAAAATACAAATAATCGGTAAAAGTAAAAATAAAATAATCGGTCATGATATTTCTGGGGAAACATCTCTGCCGCCAAATGACCTTTTGGAAGCGATTGACACACTAAAAGCAAAAGTTTTAAACAAAGCAAAACTGGGTACATTTGGCAAACTTCTTTTATCTGTAAATGCAAAAAGAATCTTAGAGAGCTATACAGTTGATGGATGCTCGCCTGATAATTCTGAAAGAGTTGAAATCTTACGCGAGGTTGTACTTGCTCAAATAGCGGAGAAAGAAATAAAAATACTTTTGAATCAAAGTTTTTCAACACTAAAAGTGTCTCCCGAATTGCAAAAGGATCACATTGATCTTATTCAGCTTGAAGTGTTAATTGTAAATTTGCAAAGGCTGACAAATTATCATGAAGATTTTTCAGCAATAGATGATTCTTTCAAGAAAGTCAAACAGCTCGCAGATCTATCGTTTACGAAGAAATCTGACATTGAAATAGCAATAGAACTTATTGCATCTCATGTAGCAAAATTTGAGATTGCAAATCTTGAAAATTCTTTTTCCGAATGGATAGGTGTCCTTGAAAATGTTGACCATGATAATAGGCACGAAATTACAGATAAATTAATTGAAGCGATAAAGAAACGAAACACCACTGGCTGGAAAAATGCTTCAGGCGAACTCATTCTTCTAATTGATAAGAAATCAAATGCAGTCCGTCTTAACGAAATTGCGGAAAAAATCAAAAAATATAGTCCTAATTTGTATCAAGACATTACTGGGCTTGTTGATCAAAAACAAAAATTTGAGTGCCCTGACAATTTGATTCTTGCGTGGAAAATTTCACGACTAGAGTCGTGGTTGAACAATATTCATGACCATGTAGATATTGATTCTCTGCAAAGCCAACTAGAAAGACTGACCGAGCGAGAGCATGAGCTTAATTCTGATCTTGTGACGATTCTTGCTTGGCAAAGGCAAATAGATAAAGTGTCAAAACCACAACGCGATGCACTTATGGCGTGGTCGCAAGCAATAAAAAAATATGGTCGTGGTAAAGGCAAACATGCTCATAGATATTTACACGATGCACAAGAAGCTCTGAAGCAAGCAAAGAATGCTGTTCCTGTTTGGATATTACCCCTGCATCGAGCGGCGCAAATGTTTTCTGAACCTAAAGCAGGCATGTTTGATGTAGTAATTTTTGATGAAGCGAGCCAGTGTGATATTCGCGGACTAACTATTGGCTATCTCGGTAAAAAATTACTTGTAGTTGGTGATCCTGATCAAATAAGTCCAGCGGGTATATTTCAAGACATGGAAAAACACTTCGAATTAACGTCAAGATTCTTGTTTGATATCCCACATGGGAACACTTTTCTAATCAATTCAAGTTTTTTTGATCTTGCAGAAACACGGATACCGAATATGATTCAGTTAAATGAACATTTTAGGTGCGTACCGGAAATTATTGCCTTTAGTAATCACTATATTTATGATGCAAAACTTAAGCCGTTGCGACACCCGCACCCGAAAGGATTGCTTAAACCAGCTCTTGTACCTGTTTTTATAGAGAACGGTTATCAAAACACAAATAATAAGGTTAACGAACCGGAAGCAAAAGCTATCGTCGAAAAATTAGTCGAATGTTTGAATAACCCGAATTATCAAAAGCGTCCCAATGGTAGTCTCTGTACTTTTGGAATTATTTCACTTCTTGCTGAAGACCAAGCGAAATATATTAAAGACTTGATTCTTAGACACCCACAGATTGGCGAGAAAGTTATTGAGGAAAGAAATATCACTTGCGGTGATGCTTACGCATTCCAGGGCGACGAAAGAGATGTGATGTTTCTTTCAATGGTAAAAGCGCTTAATTCTGATGATCTAAACGATACAGTAAAGGCGTTGGTAGATAAAGGAACAAAGCAAAGATTTAATGTTGCGGCTACCCGTGCCCGTGATCAAGTATTTCTCTATCATTCGATTCCGCTCAAAGAATTTAGAAATCAAGATGATTGGAGATTTAAACTACTTAATTGGTTTTATAATCCAATGACAGAAGAACTTAAAACGGGCAGAGAAGCATTAAAACGAGAATTTGACTCAGGTAGGGCATCACAATTTTCCTTTGATGTTGGGAATCTTTTAATTGATAGAGGTTATCAAGTGCTTCCAGAATATCCAGTAATCGGGCGAAGAATAGATTTGGTGGTGCAGGGGGAAAATACTCGGTTGGCAATAGAATGCGACGGCGATCAGTATCATACTTTTGAGAATTTTGAAGAAGATTGGAACAGACAACGACAGCTAGAAAGAGCTGGGTGGGTGTTTTGGAGAGTCGCAGGAAGTGCTTTTTACTGCCACAAAAAAAAGGCGCTCGATAGTTTGTGGAGGAAATTGAATGAACTTGGCATTAAGCCTATTATTTAATATTTTTTTATGACCACAACAATTTTGCTAATAATAAATACTCTTGGAATAGTTTTTTTGGTATTCCTGCTTTTCAAAAATAAGCAGTCTGATAATACTGATCAGATAACAAAAGCAGTCGAAGTTTTATTTGATAGAACGAATAAAATCTTGAAAGAAGAAATGTTTTTAAGTAGAAAGGAGGCGGCAGATTCAGAAAAAAGATTGCGCGAAGAACTTTCTAGTTTATTTAAAGGATTTGGAGATTCCATTGATAAAAGAATGTCTGAATTTGCGAGTGCTCAAAATAAAAATTTTGAAGGATTTTCGATAAAGCTTACAGAATTGATTGATAAAAATGATGCCAAAATGGAAAAGGTCAGAGAAGCAGTGGAGAAAAAATTAGAATCTTTACAGAAAGATAATAGTGAAAAACTTGAGGCTATGCGTGTGACCGTTGATGAAAAATTGCACGCCACATTAGAAAAGAGATTTGGGGAATCATTTAAGGTTGTCAGTGATCGCCTTGAGGCGGTACATAAAGGGCTTGGTGAAATGCAGACGCTTGCCTTAGGTGTAGGCGATCTAAAAAAAATGCTTAGTAATGTTAAGTCTAGGGGTACATGGGGTGAGGCACAGTTAGGAAATCTCATAGAAGAAATTCTTACTCCAGAACAATATGAAAAGAATGTTAAAACAAAGAAGGCTAGTAGAGATAATGTAGAATTTGCGGTCAAGCTGCCTGGAAACGATGACGATGTAAAACAAGTTTGGTTACCAATTGACGCAAAATTTCCGCTGGAGGATTATCAGCGCTTGGTTGAGGCTCAAGGGCAGGGCAATCTACTTTTAACCGAAGAGTTGAGTAAATCCCTTGAAATGCGGGTTAAATCTGAAGCTAAAGATATACGAGATAAATATCTTGACCCACCATACACAACTGATTTTGGAATTTTGTTTGTACCAATCGAAAGTTTATATGCAGAAATTTTGAGAAAGCCAGGATTATTTGAACTAATCCGGCGAGAATATCGAGTTATCATTGCTGGACCAACAACTACGCAAGTAATCCTAAATAGTCTTCAAATGGGGTTTCGAACGCTTACTATCCAAAAACGATCGAGTGAAGTTTGGACATTGCTTGGTGCTGTAAAAACTGAATTTGGGAAATTTGGTGATTTATTGGAAAAAACTCACAAGAAAATACAGGAAGCAAGCAATACTATCGAAGGAGCAGTTACTAAAACCAGAACCATTGAAAGAAAATTGAACAAAGTACAAAATTTACCAGTCGCAGAAGCTGAAAAGTTAGTATTAGAAGCGCCAGATGAAGAGGGTTCCTCGTCTTGATTTTATATTACAATTTAACGCGGCGCGCCAACTTCGTTGGCACAAATTCCGTCGGCGTCCAAAGCGAGGGCGAGGCGGAAGGGTGTGGGGGGAATTCCGCCTCGCCCGAGCCGAAGCGAAGCCCCGCCGCCCTGCTCGCCAAGAGCAGAACCCAGCAAAAAAGTTTTCTTTTCCTTTTAGAAGAAAAAATCGGGGGCGCGCAAATTAAAAAATGCGAAGAAAACTTTTTTGCTGGGTGGCGAGCGTTAGCGAGCGGCGGCGAGGCGGAGCGTCAAAGTTCGCAGTCAGGATTTTCGTCAAAAAAAGTTCGGATTTCGTCCAACAAACACCACAAATTTAAAGGCAATGACGAAAAATCGTCCGGCCAAAACAAGAGAATTTAAAAACTTTTTTCGTTTTTAAATTCTCTTCTCTCCTAGGATGCTGATTGAAAAAAAAATCAGCGGTCTTGGAGAGGAGTTAAAAATTAACTTCAGTTATAGGCAACCAATCAGTTCCTCAACACCCAATTCAGATTGCCTTAAACAGCCAGTTGAGAATATGAAAACATAGGCACTTTTTGATATTCCTGTGGCTGATAATGCTTTTTGAAAGCCATTTCCATACTTTTCAAGACAGCGGCGTCAAGATACACGGCCCCGCAAGAGTCACAAACGCGGGCCGGCACCTCATAAAAAGTATGAAGCTGCCCATGGAAGCGCACGTCGTGAGTAATTTCTTTACGTGTCAGTTTCCCTTGGCACTCCGGACAAATTGATTTATTTTGAGATGGCATAATTTTATCTTTTAATCCACGGGTTAATCCATTTGCTAGGATCGAACCAATAGACAGTTATAATATACACCCAGTTTTTAGACAGCGCGCAAACGACATAAAGCGGCTGACTGCGAACAAAATTCATCAACAAACAAGTGGGTAAAGGTTTGTTGTGTTGATCTGTTTCAACCACTTCTCCCAACAAAATCACATTTTCTATATCGTCAGTAAAAATATCTCGTTCAATCATGCGCTGGTGGGCATGTTGTCTGACTGAATATCTGCCGGTCTTCACCAGATGGCGGATAATTTTGAGATTGATTTTACCGGCGGACATAATTAAACGTTATATTAATTTTAGTAAACGTTTTCTACCGGCACTAGGCGATTATGTTTAATTAAAACCTGAACATAACCCTCAATGGCGTCTTTGATATTTGTTAAAGCCTCCTGGATTGTCTCGCCCTCTGAAATGCAACCAGGCAAAGATGGAACAGTTACAGTATAACCGCCTTCTTCTTGCGCTTCCAATTGTACAGAATAAGTTAACATAACTAAATTATAGCAATTAAACATGCTCTGTCAAGTTGCACGGCTTTTACGTTTATGCGACCACAAAAAATTAAATCAGGAATTGAAAACTAAATTTCAATTCCTGATCTCTCCAAGTCTGCTGATCTTAAAAAATCAGCGGTCCTGGAGAGAAATAAAAAAGAGACTTAATTAAAAAATCAGTCTCTTTTTTATTTGGTGAAAATCAAATTAAATTTTTATCTTTATCCCGTGCTGTTTTATCTCCGAAATAAGCGAGGAACCTTCAGCAAAATCTTTTTGGCTATAGCCAACCGGCTCAATGGTCAAACCGTTGTCCTTAATTCTTTTCAGCCACAAATATTGCATAGCGCGAAATGGATCCTTAAACTTTGGAGAAACTATGCACAAATCAATGTCACTCCATTCATGCGGATTGCCTTTAGCATACGAACCAAAAAGCCAGACCTCTCTAATTGGTAGACGATCTTGTTTTAACACATCCAAATAATTACTGATTTCTTTTTTTACTTTTTTGAGTATTCTTTTTTTAGCCATAGAAATAATTTTTTGGAAATATCAAAATATTTGAGCGTGTAATCTTTGGTGCATCTTTTGTAAAAAGCCAGTTTTTCCTCCTGATAACGGCCAGCAATATTAAAGGTAGTAATAATTCTTAATTGCTTGACACTTTTTTCTTCTAATTTTAAATCAACTAAATTTGCCAGTTTAACCAGATCATGAATATATGGCGCTTCTTTTTTGGTGGCCATAACTACTAAACCTTTGAGCATTTTTTCTAAGGCCAAATGGCAGAAAAACAAACAACTGTCGTAATGTCGGTTATCAAAAAGAACTTGAGCCGCCTGAAAATTCTTTTCAGCCGATTTTCGCCAGTAGTCAACTTGTTTTTTAAATTTGACTATCATAATTGAATTATATCCAAAGACAGTGGTCCTGTCAAAATACCCGCCTACCTAAAGGCCGTGACGAAAAATCGTCCGGCCAAACAAGGGAATTTACAAATTTAAATTCCCTTCTCTCCAAATCTGCTGATCTGGAAAAATCAGCGGTCTTTTAGGAGAAACAAAAAGAGACCTTCTAGTAAAAACAGGGGGTCTCTTTTTCATTGAAGAAAGTTATTAAATTTTTACCTCAATGCCTTCTTCGGCGATAATAGCCGCCAAGGGGTTGGTCCGCGGATCAAAAGTTTTTAAATTAAATCCAACCGGCTCCACCAGATTGTCCACATCTTGCGGCCGCAAGTTGCTCCATAGATATTGTAAAGCGTCAAAGTCATTATCAAAATCTTCAGAAATAATAGCCACATCAATATCGCTGTCTTTGTGAGTAGTGCCCCGGGCTTGGGAACCATAAATATGAACTTTGTTGACGGCTAAACCCAACTGATTATTCAAATAGCTCGCGTAATCGCCGGCCAGCAACTTGGCTTTGCTGGATTGACGTTTTTTTAATATTTCTTTATGGGCCGTAAACGCAAATTATTCGCTGTTTTAAACCATTCTTCCTGCTGGTTCAGGTTGCCCGCATAGACTAGACAGATAAGGCCAGTAAACCTGAACCAGCCATAAGACCCCCGCAATGGGGTTTTTTATTTCTAAATCAATGTTTCAACAATTATAGATTATTTTTAATCTCATCCCAGGTTACACCGCTATATTCTTGAATTTCTTTCAACAAATAATATAAAACATCTTTTCTCAATTTAGATTGAATAATAATGCATTTCTGCGTTTTCGGCCAAGTCGCTTTATAATGGCTCCCACCTCCTCCTCGCTTGTCAATTTCAAAACCTAAACGCTTTAAAGCTCTGATAAATTTTCGTCTTTTAATTTCACCGGGAAGTTCACTAAGCGAGGGCATATTCTTTTCGTCTTTCTTCGCCTACCTGATAAATTTTAGCTTCATGAGCGTAAGAAGAAGGAATCTCAAAAGAAGTTAAAATAGCATCTTTAATATTTTTATCAAGCTCGGTATTGTCTTTGCCTGAAGTAACGATTGATCCATGCCTAAAATTAGTACTAACGGCTATCAATTTATTATCTTCGCCTTGTTTAAATTCAAAACTAATCGGTCCGTTTAGCCTAAAATATTCAGCCAGTTCAAACAAACCGCGCGGTATGGCCGCTTCACCCAAAATCAATTTGATCAAATGGTCTTTGATTTTTTTAATAATAAACATATTTAACCTACAAACTTATAATATTTTAATAATAACATATATTTATATGTTGTCAATTTTTTGCCATAAGACACACAGCCAGGCAGAGAAGGAACAATAACAGTATAGCCGCCTTCTTTTTCCGGTTTTAAAACTATATTGTATTGCAGATTAAACATATTTTAATTTGATTAATGTTTTGCTTATTTCTATTATATATTTTCCATTGCTAAATGTCAAAATTCTAAAATTCCATTCTCTCCAAGTCTGCTGATTTTATAGATCAGAGGTCTTTTAAGAGAAATAAAAAAAAGAGACCAACCAATAGATGGCCTCTTTTTAATTTTATTTAAAAAAATTATTCAAAAATCAAAAACCCCATTCTGTCGAACGCGGTTTTAAAAAATCTATAAGTTAATAAATTCATCCCTGCTTAGGCCCAATTGTTTGATTATCGTTTTAATAATCGGCACGCCGATATCTTTTCCGCCATGCGGATTGGGAATAAATATTTTGTGTTGTTCTTTGATCATGTATTCATGCCGCGTCGCTGATAGAGGTCCGGTAAAACCAAGATTCTTTAATTTATTCATCAAGATTTTTCTTGATAACGGCGTAATTTTAGGCATAGGCGATGTTTGATTCAACTTTCTGTTTTGGCGACGATATACTTTTTTTGTTAAAGAAAGGTAATTTGTTATTTTGTCTTAAACTGACGATAATATAATCTTCTATTACTTCCGCCATTTGTTGCCTGGCTTGTTCCACGCTGTCCGCTTGAGCGTAAACACCTGGCAAATCATCCAAAACAACACACCAGCTCTTGGTCTCGTCGTCATAAGCATATTCCGCTTTGCCTAACATTTTCTCTATGTAGTTATTTAAAAATAAATTCAACATAAACTGGGGGTTAATTCTATTTTGATTATGTTATTTTAATCGCTGACTGTCAAACCCCTCCTATTATAACAAACGATTCCACGATGTCAATTTTTTTTGCGGGCGAACACATTATACAGGCTATCAAAATAAAAACCCCATTGAGGGGCTTTTTTGTTGCAATAAAAAAATAAAAAATTTGACAAAATGAAGAGGTGTGCTATAGTATAGACAGTAATAACGTAATAAGTAAACGGGGAAAAATTCCCGTTAGGAAGTCTCCCTTTGATGTAACATCGAAGGGCTTACCCGCTGATCTGACCGCCAAGTAATTGGGCGGTGATTTTTTTATTGGCAATCTGCCACAGTTCTTTGGCTTTACTATCAGGCTCGTCATAATAAGCTCGGCTAAGACCGGCAAAGGCATCAGCCAGACGCAAACCAGGCACTGATTCTTGCCGGCCCATTTTCAATTTAATGGTGTCAATATAATGGTCACGCAAAACTTTTTTAATCTAGCGCTCAACCCAGCGTGAAATGATAATCTAAACTTTTATTTTTATGCCATGCTCTTTAATTTCATCAATCAGGGAATAGCCTTCGGCAAAATCTTTCTGGCTGTAGCCAACTGGCTCAATAGTTTATCAATGTTTTGTTCAGTCAATGGGATACCCCTGTGTTTTTCGAGATCAGTAATTAAAAGAATTTTGTCTCCATTGCGAACAAATTGTCCACCGTGGTATTTGACTATCTCGCCTTTATTAATTGAATTACGTAAACCACCTATCTTGTCGTGAGCACTAACTTCATTTTTCATTAAATTATCAAAAGCTGAACTGGCTTTAATATCTGGTTGCTATCATGATGGCGTTATTTTATCAATATCCGTGGCCATTTTGTCAATCCGATTATCGACTAGAGGTCTAATATTGCCTAATGATTTATTTTTGGGCAGATTATCATAGAAATCACCGATATTTTTTATCTCCCTGGCGTCTAATTTTTTCCCGCCGTAGTTCTCCATTATTTCAGATATATTTTTAACAAAGGCACTTTTATCGCCCGTCTGCGCCGCGCCCAGAGCGCCAGCGCGATAATTGCTTAGTTTCCATAATTTATCACCATGGCGCATGGCTTGATCCCACTGATCAGCGCCGGTCGGAGGTTTCGGCTGTTCAATATTCACATCTTGGGGTAAATTCTGGCCCTCTGGTTTAATATCCATCCCCGGCCTGACTGGCGCTTTATGCTCGGTAGTATGCTGATCAATAAAATTCTCCAGGGCTGAACGTTCTTTAGAATTGACCGGCAGGAGATCATGAATTTTATTTAGGGCTGCTCTCTGCGGATCAGTGAGCGCCTGACCAGGTTTAATATCTTTTAGCCTGATATCCACTATTCCATTTTTATCAACAAATTTGCCGCCCAGATCTTTGAAAGCACTTTCAGCGCCTTTTAACCGACCCTTGAAATTAGCCACCTGATCCTGGGCATTATTGACAATTTTTTCCATGTTTTTCAGACCGGTTAGATGTTTATCAAAGTCGGCTTGTTGAGCGGGACTAAGTTCGCCGCTTTCGGCCAGGGGTGACCACTGTTTTTTAAAAGCATTAATCGCCTTATGCATATCCCTTAGCTGCTGCTCCAACTGGCCCATACCTTTGCCAGAGATCTGGTCAGGTACCAGGCGCTGCCAGTTTTGGCCAGCGAGTACTTCGGGCTTGCTACCAGGAATCATGCCTTTGCTATTGCCAAGCTCGTCGGCAAAATTGCCAAGCGCCCGATAACCCTTGGCTGTGGGCTCATAAGACAGAGGAGGAATATCCTGGTTGGCTGAACCCGCGAGGATGTCAGCGCTTTGCGGGCTACCAGTGCCTCCATGATAACCAGGAAGATCTTCCGCTTTCAAATGTAAACCAATACCACGATCGGCTGGCGGTATAACCGCTGCTGGTTTTTTGCCATATAATGTCTCTTCGTCTAGTCCCTTGCCGAATTTTTCGGAATATTCGCCGACATCAACTTGGCCGGCTTGACCAGTGATATTACCTCGGGCATCGGTTTCCGTGACATGGATGTCGCCTTGGGAATCTTTGTCCAAGACATAACCAGCACCGGGCTTGGAAACTCTGGTTTCCGTGTCAAAGAATTGTTCTTGTTTGAGACCGCTTTTCATGGCATTGCGGAAAGCGATATTATTAATTTCTGACAAATTCTTGCCTTTATTGGCCGGGTCATTCATGGCCTCCTCAAAAAATTTAGTATATGCGCCCTGGCGATAGCCTTCTTTGATGGAAATAGCCTGTGTCATTTGTTCAATCTGCTTGGGAGTAGCATTCTTTGGCAAGCCAAAATCTTCTGGACGAGCTTTAATCTGCGCCTTTAAAACATGCTCCACGCCCTGGCCTTTGCCAATAATGGCTTCATGGGGTACGTCAATATTGGGTTTACCGCCACCAATGCCGAGTTTATCCGCTACCCAGCCTAATCCTCCACCAAAAGCCCGCGAAAAAACACCTTCAGCCGTCGCCTTGCCGATTTTATAACCAACAAAACCGGCTGTGGCCGTAGCCGCGTATTTTAATAAACGATATTTCGTCTTAGTATGCTGGGCCTCTAAAACAAGTTTATCCTTTAGGGCCTTTTCCTGCCCGTCAATATCATTTTTTAGATTATTCAATTTTTTTTCCATATTTTTATCTTCGGGATTCTTAAAATACTGTTTTTCTTTTTCCACAATAACCTTAGTGGCGCGATGAACAAAATTTTCGGCGTTGGAATGGAGTACCGGATCCTCAATGACATCCGCGCCGTTATTTTTTTTGAGATTCAAACGCGCTTGAACTTCGGCGGCTTTCAATTTGAGCATGGCTAACGGTTGTTCGTCAACTTTGACATTGCCATGGACGATTTGATTTATTTCCTGGTTGCCTTCGTCAACCATCTGTTCCACGGCTTGGTGAAATTCGTTGATCACTTTTCTGTCTTCCCAGTTTTGCATCATATTAAATGTGCCAAGAGCCGACATCGTGCCCATCACGGCGCCGGCCGCGGTCGGATTCAGATAAGCCGCTCTCATTCCCGCGCCCACCGCGCCAGCGAGAACCATATGATGCCAGACTTTGTCCCCCAATTTGCTATCCTTGGCCATGAGTTTCTTGAGCGCTTCCGGGTCGCCGCCCAGGGCCTGCTGGATAAGAGCCGCTTTGCCCAAATCTCCCGCGCCAAGATCCACTAAAACTTCCCTTTGCAATAATATCTCCTGGGCGTAAATAGTGTATAACCGTTCGGTCTCTTCATTTTTTTGATCTTCGGTCAAATTCTCATACTCAAAATTGGTGGCAACCATTTCTTTAATATTATCATATAATTCTTCTTTGGCCGTTGTTTTCAGTTTATCTTTTCCGTCACTTCCTTTTTCAAAAAGGTTTTTTTGCTGTTTTTTGCCGAAAGTATCTTTTCTTAAATTATTGGAAAGATGTCCGGAAAGCGTCTTGATGTCAAAAAGCCTGCCCTTCTTGTCTCCTTTGGCTAAAATTTCTTCTTTTTTCTTGTTAATATTTTTTTGCTCTTTCTGGCGCAATGCTTCCGTCTCCTGATCTATGTTGCCGGCCGCTTCGGTTTTTTTCTTGCCGATTTTTTTAATGCCCAAATACAAGCCGCGTAAAACACCGGCCGCGCCGCCGGTTACAAGCGCCTTGGCGCCTAAACCAAGAGCGGCAAGGGCGGCCACATGGGGAAAAATAACAGCCGCGGCTACGGAAACGCCCACGCCAATAGCAATAGTAGCAGCCATGGATTTGTTGCCGGTCAGTCGAGTAACTAACTTTTTAATTAAACCGACTTTCTGCTCGGCCTGATATTCAAGCGACCTTTTAAGAAAGTCCACTAATTCGGAGGTTGTTTGTTCGGCTTGCTGTTTAACAGCCGTTTCTAATTCTTTTTGTTTTTCCTGGCTTAGATTATTCAATACTCCTTTTTCTTTAAAATATTGCAAAATTACTTCGCCCAGCTTACCCTTGAATAAGTCCGCGCCAGCGCCTTCTTTGCCTTTCAGTTTATCTCTCAGCTCATTAATAATCTGCGGATTTTCTTCAAAAATTTTCTTTATTGTTTCGGCATTAATATCCACATTTTCCAATTTGATTTCTTTTTTTCCCTCATCTTTTTCAGGAATGGCTAATTCTTTCATGGGTATGGCAGTAGGAAAGTTTTTAAAAAACGCATAAAATTTGCCCGTTTCTGGGTGTTTTTCAATTTTAGTAATTTGTTTTGGGACGTCAAATTTTAAATTACCATCTTTGTCTATCCACTGCACCGAATCTCCAATTTTAAAATTTGGCTTCTCTGCCTCTTCCACGTCCTTTGGCCTTTTTAATGTCTCTGCCTTTTTTTCTTCACTTGCCTCCACACTTGGCTCAATACTTGAGACTGGCCGTTCCCCTTTTTTGACTAACTCAATTCTAGCTTCTATTTCTTTCTCTATTTTTCTTGCC
>PEXX01000052.1 GCA_002778965.1 Candidatus Kuenenbacteria bacterium CG08_land_8_20_14_0_20_37_23
GACCATATCCCAGACTTAAATCAGGATGACCGAGTCAATGTTTCTGACTTGGGACTGCTACTTGGACAGTGGGGAAGGTAGGGGAAATATACTTGCTTAATTGATATTTTTTAGTTAGAATTAAAACATCACGGATAAACTAGTGATGTTTTTATGCTAGACCTTGTAGAGAATTTTTACTTTAGGTTTATTAATATTAAAGTGTGGGGGAATGTTACACATTTCCCGTTTATAATTTTTGGTTAAAAATTGGAAACTATGATTAATTTTTCTAAAATTGAAGAGGCTATCCTCAAATATTGGCAGGATAACAATATTTTTGAAAAGAGTTTGAAAAAAGAATCTCCCAATGGTGATTATGTTTTTTATGATGGCCCGCCTTTTGCTACCGGTTTGCCGCACTACGGCCATATTCTTTCGTCAGTGGCCAAAGATGTTTTTCCTCGGTATTTTACGATGAAGGGATATCGCGTGCCGCGTAGGTGGGGCTGGGATTGTCATGGTTTGCCCATTGAGAATTTGATTGAAAAAAAGCTTGCTATATCCGGCAAGAAAGATATTGAAGACAAAATTGGCGTGGAGAAATTTAATGAGGAGTGCCGGAGCGACGTGCTTATGTACACCCGCGAGTGGAAAAAAATGGTGGACAGAATCGGTCGCTGGATTGAATTTGACAATGCCTACAAGACAATGGATACGACGTATATGGAAAGTGTGTGGTGGGCGCTGAAAACTCTTTGGGATAAAGGATTGATATATGAGGGCAGAAAAGTGCTTATGTATTGTCCGCGCTGCGAAACGCCGGTGTCAAAAGCGGAAGTGGCTATGGATAACAGCTACAAGGAAATTACCGAGGAGTCGTTAACTGCGAAATTTAAAATTAAAAATCCCGAAAAGTATGGTTTGCCCGAAAATACATATATTTTATCCTGGACAACCACCCCATGGACATTGCCGGCCAATGTGGCTTTGGCAGTTGGAGAAAAAATGGATTACGCGTTGATTAAGTGCAAAAATGAGTATTTTATTTTAGTCAAGGAGCTCGTGAAAAATTATTTTAAAGATGATTTTGAAGAAATAAAGACAATTAAAGGCAATGATTTAATTGGTATAGAATATGAACCACTGGTGGATATACCGGCTATTAAAGAAACCGGTAAAAAAGCATGGTATGTGACGGATGCTCAATTTGTTACCATTGAAGACGGTACGGGCGTAGTACATACGGCGGTGGTTTATGGTGAGGATGATTACAATTTAGGTCTTGAAAAGGATTTACCGGTAGTGCCCTTGCTTGACGGAAAAGGACATTTTAATGACAAAGCGCCGGAGTTTATCCGCGACCAGTATTTTAAAAAAGCGGAAAAAGAGATAAAGAAATATTTGGTGGATAAAAATTTGGTTTTTCGTCTGGAAAATTATACTCACAGCTATCCTCATTGCTGGCGTTGTGATACCCAGTTGTTTTATAATGCAATATCCGCCTGGTTTATTAATATTCAAAAAGTAAAGCAAGGAATGATTGAGCTCAACCAAAAGATAAATTGGTACCCGGAGCACTTGAAAGAAGGAAGATTTTTAAATATTTTAGAGACCGCGCCTGATTGGAATATTTCAAGAAACAGATATTGGGCGACGCCTTTGCCTTTTTGGAAATGTGATAACAAAGAATGTGGGCATAAGGAATGTATTGGCAGTATCAAGGAGCTTAAAGAAAAATCAATCAATTTTAATGATATATATGTGGATGAGAGTCAAGATAATATTGATCTGCACAAACACAATGCAGATAAGATAAAATTAAAATGCGAAAAATGCGGGGGAGAGATGACGAGAATCCCGGAGGTGATTGATTGTTGGGTGGAGGCGGCCTCTATGCCTTTTGCCGAACATCATTATCCATTTGAAAACAAAGATGTTTTTGCGAAAAGATTTCCCGGTGAATATATTGCCGAATATATCGCACAGACACGCGCCTGGTTTTATTATATGCATGCTCTTGGCACACTTCTTTTTGACGAAATTAGTTTTAAGAATTGTGTGACTACCGGAACCATTTTAAACCATAATGGAGAGAAACTTTCTAAATCAAAGAAAAATTATACAGATCCGTGGGACATTATAAATGAATATGGTATGGATGCTTTGCGTTATTATTTGATGACGAGTGTAGTGATGTCTGCTGATAATTTGTTTTTTAATGATCGCGAGGTGAGAGACGCGTATAATAAGATAATTGTACTACCGTTGAATGTACTGACTTTTTATAAAACTTTTGCCGGAGGTGAGAAAGTGGAAAATCTAGAAGAGAAGGATTTGACCAATGTGCTTGATATTTGGATCACCAGTAAATTAAATTTGTTGATAAAGGAAGTGACGCAAGAAATGGATAATTATAATACAGTAAAGGCGGGCAGACCATTTAAAGAATTTATTAATGATCTTTCCACTTGGTATGTGCGTCGCTCAAGGGATAGATTTAAAGGCGAAGGCGAAGACAGGATGAAGGCGCTCAAGACTTTGCGTCACATATTATTTAATTTGGCGCGTTTGATGGCGCCCTTGACTCCATATATTGCAGAGCATATCTATCGGGAGCTTCATGGAAGATTAGAGTCCGTCCATTTAGAAAGCTGGCCTGAGCCCAAAGTCAAAGTAATAGACGAAAAAGTTTTAGAAAATATGGAAACGACACTCAAAATAATAGAGATGGGACTTGCCGCAAGAGCTGAGAGTGGCATAAAGGTGCGCCAGCCGTTACAGCGAGCCACTATTTTTAATGTAAAGGTTTGCGAAGAATATATTGAGCTAATTAAAGATGAGTTGAATATAAGGCAAGTGGTGTTTGAGAAAGACGATAGCCGAGAATTGAATGTGAAAATTGATACAACGATAAGTCCTGAGCTGGAAGAGGAAGGATTATTGCGAGAAATGGTGCGCATTATTAATAATTTAAGAAAAAAAACCGGCTTGACCATTCATGACAGAATAATGATTGAATATAATACGGGAGACGAGATGATGAAAACGGTTTTTGAGAAATATAGGGAGGAATTATTACGGCAAACATTGGCAGAGGAATTGGTTTTAAGTGATGAGAAATTGGAGAGAGTGGAAGTGAATGGGGTGGAAATCGGGATAAAAATGATAATAAAGGTATCTAAATAAGTATGTATTACAATCTTCAGGCTATAATTCTCAAACGCCAGATTTTTAGGGAGGATGATTTGCTTGTAACTGTTTATTCTTTGGAGCGTGGCAAGCTGATTTTGCAGGCTAAGGGCGCTAAGAAAATTAAAAGCAAGTTAGCCGGCCATTTGGAGCCGGTTAATTTGTGCAGACTTGAGGTGGTGCGCGGCAAGCAAATTGATCGGGTGATAGGAGCGCAGACAATAAACAGTTTTTTAAAAATCAAATCAGATTTATTAAAGTTAGGTTATGCCAGCTATGCGGTTGAGCTTATTTTTGGATTGACAAAAGAGAATCATCAGGATAAGGCGATTTTCGAATTACTCTCAAAGGCGCTGAATTTTTTGGAAAATGAAGAGCAATTGGACAGGCTTAAAGTCGCACGGATTGCTTTTGGATTTAAGTTATTATTTTTTTTGGGATTTGATCCGCGAGCCAAAAACGGCTCCAGCTTCAGACATGAAATAAGTTATATTGTTGACAATAATATATCTTTGATTGCGAGTAACAAAGAAATATTAGAAAAATTAGCCAAGATTAGCAATCTTTTAAATATGGAGCTTGAGGGCCAGTTGGAAGCGCAGATTCAAGCTAAAAATTTTTTTAAATATGTTTAGAATTTTTAAAAAGTCAAAAAAGAGCAAAGCGCGTGTCGGAATAATAAAGACAGCGCATGGAATTATTAAAACTCCTTTTTTTATGCCTGATGCCACTCGCGGATTTGTTAAAATGATAGACAATCATGAGAGTAAAAAATTTGGAATTCAGTCAGTGGTTATAAATACCCTGCATCTTTATTTACAACCAGGAGTAAAAGTAATTAAGAAATTTAAGGGCGCGCATAATTTTATGAATTGGCAAAAATCGCTTTTATCAGATAGCGGCGGATTCCAAATTTTTTCTTTGATTCATAAAAGCGGGAAGATGGGCAGTATTAACGATGATGGGGCTATTTTTAAATCGCCGATTGATGGGGCGCAACATAAATTAACGCCAGAAAAGTCAATTCAAATTCAATTTGATTTGGGCGTTGATATGATTGTAGCGCTTGACGATTGCCCGCCAAATGAATTTGAGAGAGCCAGTATTGAGAAATCAGTTAAGCGCACGATTGAGTGGGCAAAAAGATGTCGTGAAGAATATGATAAACAAGTAAAAAAACGCAAAATAGCGAGTCAAAATTTTTTACCATTATTGTTTGGAGTAATTCATGGTGGCGCGGAATTGGATTTGCGTAAAAAATGCGCCGTAGAGCTGATTAAATTGAATTTTGACGGATATTGTTTTGGTGCCAGACCAGTTGATAAACAAGGTAATTTTTTGGATAAAGCTCTTCAATGCACCGCTGATTTAATTCCGGAAGATAAATTGCGCTTTGCTCTTGGCGTTGGCAGGCCAGAAGATATTTTCAGGTGCGTGAAATATGGGTGGGATATGTTTGATTGCGTTATTCCAACCAGAGAAGCTCGCCACGGAAGGTTGTATAAATTTTTTCCAGATTATGGCCGAATTTGTTCCGTGAAATATATTCCACTCGCGCAGAAATCCCGCATGGTCAATCGAAAATCAAAAATTAAAAATTCAAACTTTAAAATTGAATCAAACTTTAAACCCCAGACTTCAAAATTTTATGATATATTAAATATAAACAACTCAAAATTTAGGGCAGACACGAACTCAATAGATAGAAATTGCGACTGTGAGTTGTGTCAAGATTATTCCGCCGGCTATATGCATCATCTATTTAAAATAAAAGAACCTTTAGGAGCGCGGCTGGCGACAATACATAATTTGAAATTTTATTTAAAATTAATGGAGATTATTAGAAAAGAGATTAAGAGAGGAGAGATATAATTAAAGTAGGTAAATTTTAATTAGTTTTGTAATTCAGAATAATATCGTATTTTTATTTTTTGCCAAGAGGCAAAGTAAAATAAAAAGTGGTGCCTTCATTTTCTTTTGAAACAAACCAGATTGATCCTTTATGCGATTCGATTATTGCTTTGGCAATAAATAATCCGAGACCAGTTCCAGATGTTTGTAATCTCATGGTGTTATTCGCGCGAAAAAATTTTTTGAATATTTTCTTTTGATCACCAGCCGGTATGCCTACTCCATTATCCGATATGTTGAAAATAATATTTTTATTTTTATTGGAAATTTCTATCGAGATTTGTCCCTGGCCTTTGTCGCTTTGAATATATTTAACGGCATTTGTTATCAGATTGTCCATGGCAATGCCTATCCTTTTTGGATCCGCTAAGATAAGCGGAATTGACGGGTCATATTTAAAACTTATTTTTATTTTTTTTAATTCAGCTATTGGCTGATTTTCTTTTATAATATTTTGACAGAGTTCAACGAAGTTGGTTTTTTCAAGTTTGATTTGCATACGCCCGTTTTCAATGCGCGAGATATCCAAAAGATCGTTGACGAGTTTAATCATTCTTTGATTTGAGTCATTGATAGTTTTTATGTATTTAATTTCTTTGTCAGTGAAATTTTTTTGTATTTCTTTTTTTGATAAAAATTCAACATACCATTTGATTATAGACAGTGGAGTTCGAAGTTGGTGCGAGGCAATAGACACAAATTCTGTTTTCATGCGATTAGTAGTGGCCAGCTCGTCAATGGTTTTGATTGTCATACCACCGACTAAGGTGATAATGCCGGTAACTAATGAGATGCTAGCGATGACGACCATTGGATTGTCATATTTTTGCGCAATAAAATACGTGCTAAGCATCGCGATGATTGTTAAAATACCCATGCACACAAAGAGAAATGTTGGATTTTCCCAGAATTTGTGTTTTTCGATTTCAGCGGGCAGTTTAGAGACAGATGGTATGTCATTTATTACCGGAGATTTATTTTCCGCACCCTGATCAGGACTAAGTTTATTCAACTGTGGATTATTTGAGTTTTCCATAGTTTTATTATACCATAAAAATAAGAAAGTAAAAAAATTATGAAAATTTTAATGATTTCCACAGACAGGGCGCTTTTGGGTGAAGAAGTGAGCACCGGAGACGCTGTCAAAAGACATCGAGATTACGGCAAGTTGGTTGAGCGTCTTGATATAATAGTATTTTGCGGCATCGGGTATCAAACAAAAGAGTTATCCAGCAATGTTTTTTGTTATCCAACAAATTCGCCAAGCAAATTTTTTTATATTGGCAATAGCTTGACCATAGCCGAACAACTGAATAAAGAAAATAAATATGATTTGATAGTATGCCAGGATCCTTTTTTTACAGGTTTTGCGGGTTTGAGGATTAAGAAGAAATACGGGCCTAAATTATTGGTTCATTTTCATGGTGATTTTTGGCAAAATAAATATTGGCTGAAAGAAAATTTTTTTAGATATGGACTTTTGGCAATAAGCAAATTTGTAATTAATAAAGCTGATTTTGTGAGGGTTGTTTCGCAAGGCATTAAGGACAAATTAGTTGGCAATGGTGTAAGAGCGGATAAAATAAGGGTTATAGCTACTCCGGTTGATTTTGAAGAATTTAGCAATTTTGACAATCAAACTGTGTCAAGCATTCAGGCGGAATTTTATGGTAAAAAGATTATTTTATGGGCTGGGAAGATGATGAAAGAAAAAAATTTGGAATTTTTGATTAAAGTATTTGGTGAGGTCAATAAAAAATATCAAAACGCGATACTCTTATTGGCTGGAAATGGCAAAGATTTTCAAAAATTGAACAAATTAAGATTAGAGCTGATGCTCCATGACAGTGTTAAAATGATTGGCCATGTGCCATATAGCCGGTTGGCAAACTATTTTCACGCTGCTGATATTTTTGTTTTGCCGTCTTTACATGAAAGTTTTGGCAAGGTTTTACTTGAGGCTGGAGCGGCAGCCAAGCCAGTAGTGGCCAGCAGAACAACCGGAGCTAGTGAGATTATTAAAGATGCCAAGACCGGGTTTTTGGTTGCGATTAATGATAAAGAGGAATTTATTAAAAAATTGTTGAGTTTGCTCGAGCATGAAGAACTGGCTAAAAAAATGGGTAAAACTGCATATGGCGAGATTAGTCAAAAGTATAATTACAGGGGCGGTATTGAGAAAATAGTCAGTTTTTGGGAAGAGATAGTTTCTGGGTTTAAAATTTGTTGAGGATAAACTTTCATGTTTTTTATGAAAATTGCCTTGGTACATGACTATTTAACACAATTGGGAGGGGCAGAAAAAGTCTTAGAAAATTTTCAGTGGGTTTTTAAAAAAAGTCCTATTTTTGTTTTGATTTATGATAAGAAAAAAACCGGACATATTTTTTCTCACAGTAAAATTCATACTTCTTGGCTACAAAATTTACCTTTTTCCACAGTCAAATATCAGTGGTATCTAATGGCTATGCCTATAGCCCAAGAAGCATACAAACTTGACGAATTTGATGTTATTTTAAGTTCAGCCTCTTCTTTCGCCAAGGGCGTAAGGATAGGCGATAGTATTTTACATATTTGCTATTGTCATACGCCAACAAGATATTTGTGGCATGACACTCAAAATTATGTTAGAGAACTTGGATATAATGAGTTTGTCAAGAAAATAATTCCATTTTTTTTGAAGAGACTGCGGAACTGGGATTTTATGGCAGCCCAAAAAGTTGATAGATTTATTGCTAATTCCTGCGTTGTCAAGGCAAGAATAAAAAAATATTATAAACGCGACGCGCAAGTAATTTATCCTCCGGTTGAAACTGATAAATTTTACATTGCGCGAAAGTTGGGTGATTATTATTTGACCGGCGGTAGATTAGTATCTTATAAAAGGTATGATCTGGCGGTGAGGACTTTCAATAAGCTGGGTATTAAATTGAAGGTTTTCGGCGTTGGTCCAGAGAGCAAGAAACTGCGAAAAATGGCGGGGAAGAATATTGAATTTTTGGGAGAAGTGAGTGATAAAAAAAAGGCAGAGCTGTATAGCCAGTGTCTTGCCTTTATCCATCCGCAGACTGAAGATTT
>PEXX01000045.1 GCA_002778965.1 Candidatus Kuenenbacteria bacterium CG08_land_8_20_14_0_20_37_23
AATAAACTGTGCAACCGTGTTAATATAAAGTTTGTCAGTTTAAGTTTAAATAAAGAATACACCACATTTAGAAATTTGACAAATTAAAAAATTCATGCTATTTTTATATTAATTATATTTTTTATCTAATATTGGCTAATAATATTAGATAATTATTTATCCACAGCCTGCCTTTATTTAGAATACTTAAAAAATGGTTATTTTGAGGCAGTTAGCTAAATCAAATACAAGATAATTATAGCACAATACTCGATTTTAAAATTAAAAAATGAAGCCGAGATATTTTGTGTTAATTTTTTTGTTATCCACTCAATTTTTTAGATAATTTAAAAGATATAAATAAATTCTAATTGACAATTATTTATATTTTTTTACGCTAAAATTTTTTTGTTAGAGCTATCCATTCTATGAATTAACTATTTATCATGTCTAACTTTGAGTCGCAAAATAACCACAAAAAAAATGAGAGATTTTATTATGGGAAAAAACACCAGATTTTAGATTTGCCAAATTTAATAGAAGTACAGACTAATTCATATAAGTGGTTTCTAGAAGAAGGATTGAAAGAATTATTTGAAGAAATCAATCCTATCACGGATTTTATTGGTAGAGATCTAGAACTGCACTTTGGCGAATATTCCCTTGACGAGCCTAAAATTGATGAAGTAACAGCCAAAGAGAGAAACGCAACTTATGAAGCCGCTTTGAGGGTTATGGTAAAGCTTTTAAACAAGCGCACAGGAGAAGTAAAAGAGCAGGAAATTTATTTGGTGGATTTTCCTTTAATGACCCCAAGGGGCACATTCATTGTCAATGGCATTGAAAGGGTTGTTGTCTCGCAGCTTATTAGGTCTGCGGGTGTTTTTTTTACTTCAGAATATATTTTGGGCAAGCGATATTATGGGGCGAAGATAATTCCAAATCGTGGAGCTTGGCTTGAAATTGAAACAGGACAAAATGGCATTATTACAGTTAAAATTGACAGAAAAAGAAAAGTGGCTATCACTTCTTTGTTGCGCGCTTTCGGATATTCAACGGATGTGGAAATAAAAGAGTTATTTAGAGATACTGATACTTTGCCGGATTTTAAATATATTGATCATACTCTTGAAAAAGATATTGCAAAAACGGAAGAAGATGGCTTGCGCGAAGTTTATAAAAGAATCAGACCTGGAGATTTGGCGACTACTGAAAACGCCCGTTCTTTGATACATTCAATGTTTTTTAATTTTGACAGATACGATTTTGGCAAAGTCGGCAGATACAAGCTTAATCAAAGATTCGCTAGAAACTATCCGTTAGATAAGGAAAACCGTGTATTAAAAAGAGAAGATTTAATTGATATTTTGGGAGAAATAATTAAATTGGACATCAGCCAAAAGGCAGGAGATGATATTGATCACCTTGGCAATAGACGCGTACGGGCAGTTGGAGAACTTATACAGAATAGATTTAGATTGGGTTTGGCAAGGATGGAAAGAGCCGTAGTAGACAAAATGAGCACAGCTGATATTAGTAGCGTTGTACCAGCTCAACTTGTCAATACAAGACCTGTTATGGGAGCTATCAAGGAATTTTTTATGTCATCTCAATTGTCGCAATTTATGGATCAGACTAATCCATTGGCGGAACTTGAGCATAAAAGAAGAATTTCCGCTATGGGGCCTGGCGGATTATCAAGAGAGAGAGCGGGTTTTGAAGTTAGAGATGTTCACAGAACACATTATGGAAGAATTTGTCCAATTGCTACGCCAGAAGGACCGAATATCGGGCTTGTTGGCCACTTGTCTTCTTATGCCAAAGTTAATAATTTCGGTTTTATAGAAACCCCATATAGAAAAGTTATTAAGGATAGAAATAATAAATCAAGAGTATCCGATGAGGTTGATTATTTAGACGCTTTTACTGATGAGAAATTTATTACAACTGCCGCCACTACTCCACTTGATGAAAATGGCTATTTCAGGGATGAAAGAGCTGCTATCAGAAAAGAAGGTGAGCCAATTTTGGGTAATGTGAGTGAAATAGATTATATGGACGTTTCACCAAATCAAATTATTTCTATTGCAACATCTTTAATCCCATTTCTAGAACACAATGATGCCGTAAGGGCGCTGATGGGAACAAACATGCAGAGACAAGCAGTACCTATTATCAAACCAAAAGCTCCAATTATAGCCACCGGAATAGAGGGAAGGGCAGCCGTTGATTCAGGACAGGTACTTTTGGCGGAAAAATCAGGTGAAATTTTGTCTGTACAGGCGAACAGAATAGAAATTGCTGAAGATGATGGCAATATAGCAACATACCGTCTTACAAAATTTTTGAGATCAAATGCGTCTACTTGTTTGAACCAAAGAGTAATCGTTGAAAAGGGCGAGCGCGTCAGTAAAGGAGATGTTCTTGCAGACGGCGCAGGCTGTGATCATGGCGAATTAGCCTTGGGCCAGAATCTTCTAGTCGCGTTTATGCCATGGGAAGGCGGAAACTATGAGGATGCCATTCTTCTTTCGGAGAAATTGGTGCACAATGACAAATATACGTCAATTCATATTGAAGACTACACTTTAAATATAAGAGAAACTAAGCTTGGGCCGGAGATTATTACAAGAGATATTCCGAATATCGGAGAAGAAAAGTTGAAAGATCTTGACGAAGACGGCATTATTAGAATTGGAGCAGAAGTTTTTTCGGGTGATATTTTGGTTGGTAAAATTACGCCCAAAGGGGAGACAGAATTAACGGCTGAAGAAAGATTGTTGAGAGCTATTTTTGGTGAAAAAGCAAAAGAAGTGCGTGATACATCTCTCTATCTTGAACATGGCGAGCATGGTAAAGTAATTGCCGTGAAAATATTTTCTAGAGTAAGTGGCGACAAATTGTCAGCCGGTGTTATCAGGCAAGTGCAGGTTACAGTCGCACAAATGCGTAAAATCCAAGTTGGCGACAAAATGGCAGGCAGACACGGCAACAAAGGAGTCATTTCCAGAATTGTTTCTGTTGAAGATTTACCATGTTTACCCGATGGGAGAACGGTTGATATTATTTTAAATCCTCTCGGTGTCGCTTCCAGGATGAATTTGGGCCAAATACTAGAGACCCATCTTGGTTTGGTTGCGAATACAAAGGGTATTAAAGTAGCTACGCCGCCTCTTGACGGTGTGCCGGAGGAGATAATAAAACAGGAGCTTGAAAAATTGGGTTTTAGTAAGACTGGCAAAATAAAACTTGTAGACGGCAGAACCGGCGAAGAATTTGAAATGCCAACAACGGTTGGATATATATATATGTTAAAGCTTGTCCACATGGTTGAGGATAAGATCCATCAAAGATCAATCGGACCATATTCTTTAGTCACGCAACAGCCGCTGGGAGGCAAAGCACAGTTCGGCGGGCAAAGATTTGGAGAGATGGAGGTCTGGGCGCTTGAAGCCTATGGCGCCGCTTACAGTCTGCAGGAAATTTTGACAATTAAATCAGATGATGTGCCTGGTCGTTCAAAGGCCTATGAGTCTATTATTAAGGGAGAAGTTATTAGTCGTCTCAATATACCTGAATCTTTTAATGTGCTTGTGCGTGAATTAAAAAGTTTGTGTCTTGACGTTGAACTTCTGAAAGAAGGGGAATTGATAAATAATAACGATGAAATGGAACAAGAAGAAATAATTGGCGAAAAAGATGATAAAAAAGCGATGAATAAGGAGTAATGCGCGATTATTCCATATAGAATTCATTATTGCGCATTATTCATTGTCGTTAAAAAATATGCAGCAAGAATTTCAAAAGAAGCCATTAGATTTTGATAGCATCAGGCTTAAAGTAGCTTCTCCAGACATAATCCACGGGTGGTCATTTGGAGAGGTGCTTAAACCGGAAACCATCAACTACAGGACACAGAAACCAGAGAAAGATGGTTTATTTTGTGAACGAATTTTTGGCCCTACCAAAGATTGGGAGTGCTATTGCGGAAAATATAAAAGGATCCGCTATAAAGGTATTATATGTGATAAATGCGGAGTTGAAGTAACGCGATCTTTGGTGCGCCGCGAAAGGATGGGTCACATTGATCTAGTCGTGCCTGTTTCTCATATATGGTTTTTGCGCGGTATACCATCTAAACTCGGCATCGTGCTTGATTTGCCGGCGCAATCGCTTGAAAAGGTGATTTATTTTGCAGATTATATCATTCTTAAAGTTGATGAAGATCTTAAACAAAACACTTTGGCACAAATTCAGGATGAATATAAAATCAAGAAAAAAAGAATTGAGGGCGATTTTGCAAACCGCATTAGGCAAAACAAAGAAATGAATAATGAAAACAGAGAAAGTGTCATAAAAAAGTTGAACGATGACAAGGCAGTAGAGCTTAAGGAACTGATTTCGGCTTTTGAAACAGCAAAAAGGGAACTTGCCGAAATCAAAAAATATAGAATTATTCCGGAAAGCCTTTACCAGGACTGGTCTTTGAAATACGGACATATTTTTGAAGTCGGCATAGGGGCTGAAAGTATTAGAAAACTTTTGGAGGAAGTTGATATAGAAGAAACCATAAAAAAAACGGAAAATAAAATTTTAAGGGCTAGTGGCGGAACATATAAAAAATTAGCCAAAAGATTAAAAGTTTTAAAAAATTTATTGAAAAATGGCATTCGGCCTGAATGGATGATTCTCAAAACTGTTCCCGTTATTCCGCCGGATCTTCGGCCCATGGTTCAGCTTGATGGAGGTCGATTTGCGACGTCTGATTTGAATGATCTATATAGACGGGTCATCAATCGTAATAATCGTTTAAAAAAATTGATAGATCTAAACGCGCCAGAAGTTATCTGTCGCAACGAGAAAAGAATGTTACAAGAGGCTGTTGACGCTCTGATTGATAATTCCGCCAGACATGGCAAGACGGTTACGGCATCAACCGGACAAAAAAGAATGCTCAAATCATTGGCTGATATTTTGAAAGGTAAACAAGGAAGATTTAGGCAGAATTTGCTTGGCAAGAGAGTTGATTATTCTGGCAGGAGTGTAATTATCGTTGGCCCTCACTTAAAATTTGGTGAATGCGGTCTTCCGAAAAGAATGGCCTTGGAGTTGTTTAGGCCTTTTATAATTGCTGAATTAATAAAAAAAGAGTATGTTCATAATGTACGTTCTGCTAATAGATTTATTGAATCGGCGAAAGACGAGGTTTGGGATATTTTAGAGAAAATTACTCAAAAATCATATGTATATTTGAATAGAGCGCCAACACTACATCGTTTGGGTATTCAGGCATTCAGGCCGATTCTTATTGAGGGGAAGGCGATTCAATTACATCCATTGGTTTGTCCGCCATTTAACGCTGATTTTGATGGTGACCAAATGGCAGTACACGTACCACTTACTGATGGCGCGAAAAAAGAAGCTTCAACGATAGCTTTTTCCGCTAATAATATTCTTAAACCAGCTACAGGCGATCCAGCTGTAACACCAGCGCAAGACTTTGTTTTAGGCTGTTATTTTTTGACCTCTGTTTTTGATAAAATTGATGACGACAAAGTTAGACAATTTTCTTCTATTTCCGAAGCAAGACAAGCCTATGATAATTGCATTATAAAACTGCATGATAGAATAAAGGTCAGAATAGATAAAAAAATAGTGGTTACTTCAACTGGCAGATTTATTTTTAACAGTATCGTTCCAAAAAAGTTGGGTTTTATCAATGAGGTAGTTGATAAAACAGGATTGAAAAATTTATCCAAGCAAGTCATGGAAATATATGGTATGAATGAAGCAGTTGAATTTTTAGACAACATTAAGGATTTATCAATGAAATATATTACTCAATCCGGAATATCATGGGGTATGGATGATTTGCCTAAATTGCCTGAAAAACATAATGTTTTCGTGAAAACCGAAGAAATGGCCAGTCAAGTTGAAGATCAATATGAACAAGGGTTTTTAACTAATGATGAACGGCATACTAAAGTAGTAGAGCTTTGGATAGAGGCCAAAGACAAAATTGTTGATTTATGCAAAGAAAAATTGCCTAAAGACGGTCCAGTTTTTTTTATGATGAATTCAGGGGCTCGCGGGTCGTGGGGGCAGACGACACAGATGATGGGTATGAGAGGCTTAATGGCTAATCCGAACGGCGAAACTATAGAGTTGCCCGTCAAGGCATCACTCAAAGAAGGCATGGATGTTCTTGAATACTTTATTACAACACACGGCGCCAGAAAAGGATTGTCTGATACAGCCCTGAGAACTGCCAATGCTGGATATTTAACGCGTCGTTTGATAGACGTTGCGCAAGAAGTTATTATAAGCGAGAATGATTGTGGTGATAAACAAGGTGTAGAAATTATCAATACTGATTTGACAGATTTTATAAGACAGATTAAGGGCAGAGTTGTGCTGGAAGACGTTAAAGACAAAAATGGTAAGATTATTGTCAAAAATAACGAAATTGTTGGAGAAGAAGCCGTAAGAAAAATTGAAAAAGATAATAATTTTAAAAAGTTAAAAATAAGATCTGTTTTTCAATGCCAAGCCAAGAGGGGTTTGTGCGCTAAATGTTATGGTTGGGATTTGGGGCAGAACAAACTTGTGGAAAAAGGAGTGGCGGCTGGCATTATAGCGGCTCAAAGTATTGGTGAACCCGGTACGCAGTTGACCATGAGGACATTTCATACTGGTGGTGTTGCAGGTGGCAGTGATATGACTCAAGGTTTGCCAAGAGTAGAAGAAATTTTTGAAGCACGGCCGGTCAAAAAACCAGCTTTCATTTCTCCGATTGACGGCAGGATAGAACTTAATTTTAATGAAGAAACAAAAGAAAAAATCGTCAAAATAATCGGTCGCGAAATAAAGCGGGAAAAAATATTTGTTTGGGCCAAATATATAAAAAATTTTAAAAAGAAAGATGGCAGTAAGGTTAAAAAGGGCGATCTGTTAATAGAAAAACCGAGAAGAATAAAGGCTCCATTTGATTGTGTTATTAAATTTGAACAAGTGACAGAATATTTATATGTTATTTGGATTGTTGAAGAGAAGGAAGTTGAAATATCAATAGTTATACCGAGAGGAAGAGAAATTTGGGTTGAAGACGGCGACTTAGTTTGGAAAGGCGAGCAATTAACGGAAGGCTCTATCAATTTGCAGGAGCTTTACAGTCTCAAGGGACAAAGGGCTGTTCAGGATTATATTATTAGGGAGATTCAATATGTATATTCCTCGCAAGGACAACCTTTGAACAGCAAACATATTGAAGTTGTTGTTAAACAGATGTTTTCAAAAATTTTAATAGAAGAGCCAGGCGAAACGATGTTTTCTCCGGGCGAAATTGTTGATAAGTATGATTTGTATGATGAAAATTTAAAAGCTGAAAAAGAAGGTTTGCAGCCAGCTTATGGCGCATCGATATTGTTGGGGATTACAAAATCATCATTATCAACGCAATCATTCTTAGCAGCGGCCTCATTCCAGGAGACAACTCGTGTCTTAATAGATGCCGCTATCACTGGCAAGGTTGATCATTTAAGAGGACTTAAAGAGAATGTTATTATCGGTAGACTTATTCCTTGTGGCACTGGATTTAAGGAGAAAAAGTAATTGTTGGCAAATTAGCAGCAGTCAGAAAAATTCAAAAATCTGGGATTATTGTCCCGGATTTTTGTTTTTGGTTGTTAATTATTCTTTTAAAATATGCGGCAATAATCTAAAAATTCTAGAAAAAATTGTAATTCGGAAATCGCAATGCAAGCTCACTACGCATTTGAGTTTGGCAGGGTAGCTTTTTTTATTTTATTATAAATGTTAAAATTAATTTGTGGAAATAGAATAAAAGATAGGAATTAAAAAATTATGTTTATAAACCCTACTTACAAAATTGAAAATAAATTGTTTAGGCAAGGTTTTAGAAATATTGCTGGACTTGACGAAGCCGGTCGCGGCGCTTGGGCAGGGCCAATCGTAGCTTCGGCTGTTATCTTGCCGCCAAAATTAAAGATTATTGGCTTGCGTGATTCTAAACTTTTGAGTCCCGGCAGACGCGAAGCACTTTATGTTAATATCAAAAAAAACGCCGTTGGAGTTGGCATTGGTATTGTCTCGGAAAAAATTATTGACAATCAAGGCATAATTTCGGCAACACGCCAAGCATTTTTGCAGGCCATAGATGGCTTAGTTGGACAGGCTGACTATCTACTCATAGATGGTATCAAAATTTTTGACCATAATCTTCCGTATGAATTTTTTGTTAATGGCGACAAGAAAATAATGTCTATTTCCGCGGCTAGCATTATCGCCAAGTTCACTCGCGACAATATTCTCAATGAATACCATAAACAGTATCCAGAATATTCATTTGATAAACACAAGGGTTATGGCACTAAGTTGCACCAGGAAAAAATTTTACAACATGGGGTGTGCGCTATACATAGAATTTCTTTTAAACCAATTGCATATATAGATTCCAAATGTTCAACAAAAAATAGATAATTTCCAAATTTGTTCATTGTATTTTTGTATGAGAAAATTTTTTCTTTTCGATTTAATTTGATTTTATAGTTCTTTTTGTGTATTATTAAAATAAAGAATAAAAATATGATTTTAAATAAGATTCCTGGTGGAGATGAACTTTTAAATCCACAAAAAATATTAAAAGACAATCTAAATATAACCGCTGGCTCAAAGATTGGAGATTGCGGTTGCGGAGGAATAGGTTATTTTACTTTCCAGGCCGCTCAAATCGTTGGGGAAACCGGTCAGGTTTACAGCATAGATATTTTAAAGACGGCTTTAAAGAATGTTGAACATAGAGCAAAAATGCTTGGGCTGAAAAATATCAAAACTATTTGGTCAAATCTTGAAGTATATGGAGGGGCCAGAATAAATGACAGTACTCTTGATTTTGCTTTTTTGATAAATATATTGTTTCAAAGTCAGTATCCTGAAAAAATTTTGCGCGAAACAGCTAGAATGCTTAGATCTAGCGGCCAATTGCTGGTGATTGAATGGCGGCCAGGCCGATTTCCTATTGGCCCGTCACCTGAAAAAAAAATCACTAAAGAAAAAATAGCGGATAGGGCTCTTGGGTCCGGATTGAAAAAAGTAAAGGAATTTGAAGCAGGCAGATTTCATTATGGGATAATACTCCAGAAAATCTGAATTTATTTATGTTTTAAAATTTACGTCTTAAGTTTTTAATATTAAAATTATCAGTCCGAATTATGAATAATTTATTAACATTATCATATTGGTTCAATTTAAACCCAGGACCATTTTTGGGTAGTTATTTAAGGATGATCTATTTTGCGATCATTTTATTTTTAATTGCAGGTGTTGTTTCGTGGATTTTCATTAAAAAAAATAATCAAGACGTCTTGACGCGACGTTTTTGGCAAAAAATTCAGACCTTTTGTTTCGCCATTGGAGCGATTGCGTGGATTTTGGTTTTTGCAAGACAGCAGGGAATAATTTTTATTGGAATGCCATTTTTTTTCATTTTATTTTTTATCTGCGCACTCATGTGGCTATTTTTTATTATAAAATACTTGGTTATAACTATTCCTCAACGAAAAAAAGAACAGCAAGCTAAAGCAGCTAAAGAAAAATATTTAAATAGATAATATGCAAAAAAAGGCCAAGGGCGATCTGGGAGAAAAATTAGCTGTTGAATATTTAAAACGTAATAAATTTAAAATTATCGGAAACAATTTTTACAGCCAATTCGGGGAAATAGATATTATCGCTTTTGACAAAAAGACCGATGAGACGGTTTTTCTTGAGGTTAAATCCCGCGCTACGAACAATTTTGGATATCCCGAGGAAGCAGTCAATAAGGCCAAACTTGTGAAAATGTATAAAACAGCTCAAGTCTATTTTGATAAGTATAAATTAATGCACAAATATAGATTTGATTGCTTGGCCATAGAGCTGGATTTTCACGAAAGAAAAGCGCGGCTAAGACATTACCGAGGTATAGTGTGTTAGAAAAATTGTTATTTTATTGAAATAATATTATTTTTTAAATTTTGTAAATAGAATTTTTTGCTTATGGAAAAATTTTTTACAAGAAAAAATTATATCTCCTGCACTTTGGATAAATTTGAGGGTCGTTTTGCCGTTTTGAAAACAGAAGATAATCAAACATTGAATTGCGCCATAGATAAATTACCTAGCGATGCTGATGAAGGCAGCCAAATTAAATTGGTTTTATTTTCCACCAAAAGCGAGAAAGAAGAAAGAGAAGCGACCGTTAAAGCCGTTTTGAACGAAATACTCAAGACGGAATAATAAGAGTAAGACTTGCGTTTTCCGGTGATTGATTATAACCCATTTTCACTTTTTCCCAAATGTTTCAAAAGATCATAAAAACGACAAAAAAAAAGATTGGCGATAAAATAAAAATCATCCCACAATGGCTACGAATTGCAATAGCCTTTTTTTTAATTGTTTCAAGTATATTAATCAATATCATTTTTTTATACCGATATTCATATAGAGACAAAATATATCGCAATGTTTATATAGGAGGGTTGTCATTATCCGGGAAAAATAGAGAACAGGCTGGCGCGCTTATCCAAGCAAAGATTGACAATCTAGCCAGCAAAGGAATAGCTTTTGAGTATAATGATGATATTTTCATTTTAAGTCCTATTATTTCCACTGGTTTGGAGACTGGCTTAGCTTATGAGCTATGGTCGTATGACAGCCAAAAAATTATAGAAGAATTGTATAGTTTTGGCAGAGGAAAAAATTGGCTCAATAATATTTTAGATCAATTGCGTCTCGTGTTCGTCAAATCTACGTTGACAGCGAATTTCCAGATAAATGAGCTTGCGATTAAAAAAGTTCTTGAAGAAAATTTTTCTGAATTGGCATCCCCTGCACAAAACGCGAAATTTGGTTTTTCAGATGGTACAATATCAATAATTCCCGAAGAGAAAGGTGAAATTTTTGATTATTTTTCGGCTATAAGCCTTTTGAAACAAAGACTTTCTAAAATAGAGAATTCCAAAATAACCCTGACTTTGATGAGCGATAATCCGAAGATCACGCTGATGGAAGCAGAAAATTTATTGCCGGAAGCGCAGGAACTCTTAAATCTCGCACCTTTAAAATTGTCGTTTTCTCCGCCAATTTTTTATACTGGCAGAAAACAATTTTACAAAAGTGAATGGCGGATTGATAGAAATTGTTTAGAAAAGTGGATTGAAATAAAATACTCCAATGAAAATATTGGAGATACTGGCATTAAAAAAATTTATTTGGGCATAAATAAAAAAATAGTTGGAGAATATCTTCTTGGTATTGCAAAGACAATAAATATTCCGGCGCAAGACGCGAAATTTGCAATGATTGATGGCAAAGTGGTAGAGTGGCAATCATCAGCAGATGGTTTTGTTTTGGATATCGCAGAAACATTGGATCACATTGAGATTGAATTTATTAAAAACAAAAACAATAACGTAGATTTGATTCTTGCGCAAGATAAATCAACAATCACCAATGAAAATGTTAATAATTTTGGGATTAATGAGTTTATTGGAACCGGAAAATCGAACTTTCAAGGTTCGCCTGAAAATCGTAGATACAATATTGCTCACGGAACGCGTTTTCTTAATGGAATACTCATCAAGCCGAACGAAGAATTTTCATTGCTTCGTGCGCTTGGTGCGATAGATGCTGAATCAGGGTACAAGCCAGAGTTGGTCATCAAAGAAGGCAAAACAGTATATGAATATGGCGGCGGTCTTTGCCAAATAGGCACAACTATGTTTCGTTTGGCAATTAATAGTGGCCTGCCAATCACCGAAAGACGCAACCATTCATATCGTGTTGGATATTATGAGCCAGCAGGTACCGATGCCGCTATTTATGACCCGTGGCCCGATTTAAAATTTATCAATGACACAAACAATTATCTATTGCTGCAAACTAGAATTGAAGGCGATAATTTAATTTTTGATTTTTTCGGGACAAGCGATAATAGGCGCGTCGAGATTACCGAGCCCGTCATCTATAACATCAAAACTCCGTTTTCAACTAAATATATTGAGACAGAAAATCTTGATCCAGGAGAAAAAAAATTATTAGAACACGCCCATAATGGCGCTGACGCTTATTTTATACGGACAATCATCTGGCCTGAACAAACAAATAAAGAAGTAGTTCAAGAAACATGGCAAGCGCATTATGTGCCGTGGCAAGAAGTTTATTTGATAGGCAAGATTCCAACTACGACAGATAAAAATTTTTGAATTTTAATTCCGCAGTTTTTATTTTTTATACAGATTGGATAATTTTCGCCAAACTATAGTTTTTTAGGGTTTAAAAATTTTGATTTAGAAATTATTTAAAATTAACGCCATGTCTAAAATTTTTTCATCTGCCATTATTGGCCTAGACTCACGTCTAATAGAGGTTGAATCAAACATCGGAGGAGGCATGGGTGGAATTTTTATCATAGTTGGTCTTCCAGACACAGCAGTGCAGGAATCAAAAGAAAGAATATGGTCGGCTATTAAAAATTCCGAGTTAGCTTTTCCGCGTTCAAAAATAGTTGTTAATCTTGCGCCGGCTGATATTCGGAAAGAGGGCCCAGCATATGATTTGCCTATCGCTCTCTCTATACTTCAGACAGCGGGCAAGATTATTTTGGCTGGCGATGACAAAGAGGCGATTTACGCAGGTGAACTTTCGCTTGATGGGCATTTAAGGAGTATAAATGGCGCATTGTCAATCGCTATTATGGCTAAAGAAAAAGGCATTAAAAAGATTTTTGTGCCTACGATAAACGCCCGCGAAGCATCTCTTGTCAATGGCGTCGAGGTCATACCCGCGGACAGTTTGATTGATTTAGTCAGGCATATTAAAGGAACAAACCCAATTAAATCATACGTTCCGTGTCCGGAGGATATTGATGATGTAACAGATTATGATATCGATATGGCTTTTATAAAAGGTCAAGAACAGGCCAAAAGAGCGCTTGAAATAGCGGCTAGCGCAGGTCATAATGTGCTTTTGTCAGGTCCGCCTGGTTCTGGTAAAACTCTTCTGGCGAGAACAGTCGCCACTATTTTACCCAAAATGACTTATGATGAAATTCTTGAAGTAACTAAAATCTATTCTGTCGCTGGTAAAATACCCATGGGCCAGTCTTTGATTACAAAGCGTCCATTTCGTTCTCCTCACCATACCGCTTCTAGTATTTCTCTTGTAGGCGGGGGTTCTTTTCCAAGACCAGGCGAGATAAGTTTGGCGCATAAGGGTGTTCTATTTCTGGATGAATTCTCTGAATTTCCGCGCGCTGTTTTGGAAAATTTACGTCAACCGCTTGAAGACGGATTGGTTACTGTATCAAGAGCTCAAGCGACTATAACCTTTCCCGCAAGATTCACATTGATCGCTTCTCAAAATCCATGTCCATGTGGATACTATTCTGACACAGATAAAAATTGTACCTGTACGCCCAGCCAGATTGTAAGATATCAAAAAAAAATTTCCGGACCGCTTTTAGATAGGATAGATTTGCACATTGAAGCTCCAAGAATTAAATTTGAAAAACTTGCTTCTGATGAATTGGCTGAAAAATCAGAACACATAAGAAGAAGAGTTGAAAACGCGCGCGAAAAACAAAGAATAAGATTTGCAAAATTAAATGTTCATACGAATGCGGAAATGAGCAATAGAGAAATAAGGAGATTTTGTATAATTGACAATCATAGCCAGGGGCTTTTAAAAAACGCAATGGAGTACATGCATTTGTCAGCGCGGAGTTATCAGCGCATTTTAAAAGTATCAAGAACAATTGCCGATTTGTCTGATTCAGAAAAAATAGAATCAGCGCATATTGCCGAAGCTCTGCAATATAGAACGAAGGTGGATTGAATATTATTTGTGGATATGTTTTTAAATGAGCAATTATTCAAGAATAAATTGTTTTTGTGCTGTGTCCATAGTAAATTTTCAAAAATAGTCAATTTGAATATTTGAGCTGTTTTCTTTATTGGTATATGATTATTGGCCATTTTTAAAATCTTTTTTTTCTTGCATAGCCATTTTTTAAATTGAATCTGCCAGCTTTGTTATTGAATGATTCTCTCGGTTTAATTGTTGGAGGAGTAATTTTTGTATAATCAAAATCAGTCTGTTTTAAGGATAGATTAACTCGATTTTGTTCGTCTATCCCCGTAACTTTTACTGGAATTTCATCGCCTATCTTAACAATATCTTCTGGCGTGTTGACACGGAAAGGTGCCATTTCAGAAATATGGATCAGACCTTCTTGTTTTGGTAAAAATTCCACCATAGCGCCAAAATCAAACATTCTGGTAACGGTTCCATTATATGTTTTACCAATTTCCGCTTCAGCGGTGATAAGTTCAATCCACTTTTTAGCCCTTTCCGAATCTCCATCAGGACCAGCGGTTATCATTACCAATCCGTCGTCTTCAATATCAATAGCCACATTTGTTTCATTAATGATTTTATTAATCATCTTTCCGCTTGGGCCGATAACGTCGCGAATTTTTTCAGGATTGATATGGAGAGTCGTTATGCGAGGAGCGTAAGGCGATAATTCTTTGCGCGGTTCTGCGATTGTTTTTGACATTACCTCTAGAATTCGTAAACGAGCTTTTTTCGCCTGTGCTAAAGTTTCTTTGATTATATCATCACTTAAGCCTTTGATTTTAGTGTCCATTTGTATGGCCGTAATGCCGTTTTTAGTGCCCGCGATTTTGAAATCCATATCGCCGAAATGATCCTCAAATCCTTGAATATCAGTCAATATTTTGTAGTTTTTTTCATTATTTTCGTCAACCACAAGACCCATGGCAATACCAGCGACATGATGTTTGATCGGTACGCCGGCATCCATTAATGATAAGGATGAGCCACAGACCGAAGCTTGAGAAGATGAACCATTTGAAGATAAAACCTCGGATACAACCCGAATTGCGTAAGGAAATTTTTCTTTTTCTGGCAATACGGGCAATAATGCTTTTTCAGCCAAAGCTCCATGGCCAATATCACGTCTGCCCGGGCCTCTCATCGGCGCCACTTCGCCGACAGAAAATGCTGGAAAATTATAATGATGCATATAGCGCTTCTTTCCGGATTTTTCCATGGTGTCTAGTGTCTGCTCGTCAGAAGGCGCCCCCAATGTTACAACGGATAAAACTTGCGTTTCGCCTCTTTGGAAAAGGCCAGTCCCATGAGTTCGTGGTAAAACGCCGATTTCTGCTTTTAATGCGCGTATTTCATCAAGCTTTCTCTTGTCGGGGCGTTCATTTTTTTCAAGAATTAATTTTCTCATTTTGTTATTGATTAATTCATCAATAAGAGCGACTCCTTTCTTTCGTTCTTCCTTCGATATCTCATTGTCTTTTTTGAGCATGGCATCCAGATCTTCTTTTATTTGCTCTATGTTCATTTTTAATTCTTCTTTGGTGGAATAATTGAAAATATTTGTAATTCTTTCAGACGACATGAAAGAGTCCACTTTCATGAGAATCTTTTCCTGATTGGCAGTTTCTCCGTCAGTAAATATCTGCGTAAAAGATATTTTTTTCTTGGCGTGCGCGCTCACAACCTCTTCTATAAGCTGGATTATATTATTTATGTGTTTACCTGCGAATTTGGTTGCTTTAAAAATAGTTTCTTCGTCAACTTCATTGGCCTCGGCTTCAATCATTATGACTTTTTCTTTATTTGCTGCGATAAAAATATCAAGTTCGCTTTTTTGTCTGGCGTCATACGATGGATTAAGCACCCATTCATTATTGATTTGTCCTATTCTGACAGCCGCAATTGGGCCGTCGAATGGGATGTCAGAGATTGATAGCGCGCAAGAAGCAGCGACAAGACTAATTACATCCGCATCGTTTTCATTATCAAATGATAAAACGGATATTACGACCTGGATGTCATTTTTTATGTTTTTCGGGAAAAGCGGCCTGATGGAACGATCAATGATTCTACCGGAAAGAATTGCTTCGTCAGTAGGACGGCCTTCACGTTTGATAAAACGGGAACCTTTTATTTTTCCAGCTGCATAAAGCTTTTCATCAAAATCTACCATCAAAGGAAAATAGTCTATTCCTTCTCTGATTGAAGTGCTGAGGCAGGCGGTTGCCAAAACGACTGTGTCGCCGTATTGGACAGTACAACTGCCATTTGTTTGGCCGGCAAATTTGCCGACTTCTATAATGAGTTTTTTACCCCCGATTTGAGAGCTAAAACTCTTTTGGGTTATGGTCATGTAATTTTTTCTTTTGATCAACAAACTGCAGGTTGTGAATGTTTATTGATGAACCTGATTGTTTGTCGGTCAAATTAATTGATTTACAAATGGGAAATAAACAAATCCAAAATATATAATAAATGCCATCATTTATTATGCCGTATTTGAATATTGGCATTGAAGCTTATTTAACCTTTATTCAATGTCAACATCAAGCGCGTCATTTTTCGTTTCTTTTTTATTTTCCCCACCCTCTTTAATTTTTGGCTCTTTAAGGAATGATCTTTTTTTTATCTTCAATTTTTTTATCAATTCTTCGTAAGCTACTGTGTCTTCTTTTTCCAAATATTTAAGAAGTTTTCTACGCAGATTCACCTTGCGCAATAAACCTCTGCGAGAAGAAAAATCTTTTTTATGTTTTTTCAAATGGTCGGCAAGTTCTTTTATTTCTTCCGTAAGAATAGCTATCTGCACCTGAGAAGAGCCAGTATCGCCATCATGCGTCTTGTATTTATTAATAATAATCAGTTTTTTCTTTTTATCCATCATACCTAATTTTTCTCGACATTCCAAGTACAAGGTTTGAATTCCTTGTACCGAGAGTATCGTTAATTTATATTTTTTATAGTTAATAATATATTATCATAATATATATAATAAATCAAGCCCTTGCTAAAAATATTTAATTATGGTAATATAGAAATAGTCGAAATTATTAAAGTTTTAGAATTTAATTTCAAAATAAGAAAAACAATAATTAGCGAATTAGTGGCAAAGAATTGGAAATTAAAATACCAAAGAAAAGATGATCCAGCAATTTATTCTCATGAACCGTTTAACAAATTTTTATTTAAACGAATCCTTTTTTGCAAAGGATATTACTACTCGTATTTTTGGCAGAAAAAATTTTTCTGCCGCTAGTTTGCTAGTGCTTGGGTAAAGGCCATTTTTCTTGTTTTTGATAGTCAAGGAACTCGTATGGAAGTTTTTATATTTTTAATTGTGTTTGGTATTGGTATTGTTACCGGATACTATTTTCGTCGTACTTTGGCGAAAAGAGAGGCTGGAACAGCAGAAGCAAACGCAGATAAAATTTTGAATGAAGCAAAAGATAAATATCGGGAAACAATCATTGAAGCGAAAGATAAGGCTTTGGGGGTGATAGAGAAAGCGAAAAAACAAGAGGATGAGAGAAGGGAAGAGATAACTAATATTCAGAAAAGAATTGAAAAAAGGGAAAATTTATTTGATAAAAAAATATTGGAATTTGAAGACAGAAAGCAGGAATTGATTGTTAAAGAAAAGGGAGTTGATGACTTGCGCGCGGGACTTTTGAAAATAAAGGAAAAAGGAATGGAAAAATTAGAAAAGATATCACGATTTAGCCAAGATCAAGCCAAAGAAGCTTTGTTGAATAATGTGGAATCATCTGTTAAAGAAGAGCTATACGCAAGAGTTAGAAAGTTGCAGAAAGAAAATACGGAAGAACTGGAAGAAAAATCAAAAGAAATATTGTCAAGAGTGATTGAACGTTGCGCGACCAATCATGCGGTTGACACAACTACAACGACAGTAATTTTGCGCGACGATGAAATGAAAGGGAGAATTATTGGCAAAGAGGGTCGCAATATTAAAGCAATTGAACAATTAACTGGTACTGAACTTATTATTGATGAAACTCCTGGTACTATTTGGATCTCCGGTTTTAGTCCAATTAGAAGACAAGTCGCGCGCATTGCTTTGGAAAAACTTATGGCTGACGGAAGAATCCATCCGGGCAGGATAGAGGAGGCTGTTGATGATGCTAAAAAAGAACTCGCTTTAGAGATAAAAAAAGCTGGAGAAGATGCAATGTATGCCGTTGGAATTGGCGGACTTGATCCAAAATTGGTGCAGATATTGGGTAGATTGAAATTCAGAACAAGTTATGGCCATAACGTATTACAACACTCGATTGAAGTTTCAATGCTTGCAGGCTTTTTAGCGGAAGAACTTGGAGCAGATGTTACAGTGGCAAAAAAGGGCGGACTTCTACATGATATTGGCAAAGCCGTTGACCATGAAATAAAAGGCGGTCATCCTGAAATTGGCTATGATATTATGAAGAAATTCAGTTTGCCGGAAGAGATTTCTAAAATTTCGTTGGAGCACCATATGGATCATCCGGAAACACTTGAGGGAGTTATCGTCAAAACAGCTGATGCGATTTCAGGCGCTCGGCCCGGCGCTAGAAAAGATACTTATGAGCAGTATGTGCAAAGACTTGAAGATCTTGAAAATACAGCCAAAAATGTTGAAGGCGTTGAAAAGGTTTATGCCATCCAGGCCGGTAGAGAACTGCGAGTATTTGTAGCGCCGAAGATAGTTGATGATTGGGGTTGCCAAAAAATGGCGCGCGAAATTGCAGGTAGAATTGAAGAGGAATTAAAATATCCGGGAGAAATTAAAGTTACTGTTATTAGGGAATCAAGGGTCGAGGAGTATGCGAGATGAGTAAGATAATTAAATTACTCATACTGCTTTTTTATTGCCAGCGCAGATGGGGAATGATATAATTTTAGTGGTTAATTAATAAATTAATAAAGGTCATTTTTAGAAATATATGAATAAAATTGAGTTAATTGAAAAAATATCCAATAAGACGAATTTAGACAAAAAAGCAGTAGCTCAAATACTTGAGAGTTTTGAAGATGTAGTTGTTGATGCTCTTGGAAAAGGGGAAGAGGTGACTTTGACTGGGTTTGGAACGTTTTTGGCGAAATTTAGGTCAGCTAGAGGCGGAGTGAATCCGCAAAATCCGAGCGTTAGGATTCAGATTCCCGCCGTTACTGTGCCGAAATTTAGAGCAGGTAAAACCTTGAAGGATGCGCTTAAGCAGATTCATATAGATAAAAAACCGGAAGTATAAGATAGCGTGTCAAAAAAATCAGGTAAATATGCAAGTATTTTAAATATTTTAAAATAACATGCAAATTTTTTGTTTAGCTATGCTAGACCAGTTGCGTAATAATTTTTTCTGCCGCAACTTAAAATTTTGGTTGCAAATTTTTTTACGAGCGAGTGAATCGATTGTATCTGGATATATTAGTCATATAAACCTCTACATTTTTTCGTTTCACCATGAAAAATTATTATGCAGATGGTCTTATCGTGGCCGTTTATTTTTTATTGGCAACAAAAAATTAATATAGTTTTTAAAATAATTTATTATAAACTTCAAAAATGTTTTTTAATATTTATATGATGGCATGCCACGACCCGAGCCCTTGTAGTGAAATGGATATCACGCTTGGCTTCGGACCAAGAATTTCAGGTTCGAGTCCTGACTAGGGTATTATCAATGACGACGTGGCTGGTTGTTATAGTATTTGAGGATTTGAATTTTTTTAGATAGAAATAGACTAAACTGGCATGAGGTTTGCTATTTTTTTATTTTTATTTTGCCTCGTTAGCTCAGTTGGTAGAGCAGCTCCCTCTTAAGGAGATGGTCGTGGGTTCGAATCCCTCACGAGGTAAAATAAAGATAAAAAATAGTTCTATTTAAATAGGCTGCCCGGAGTTTAGATATAATTTTTGTCGCACAATTAATTAGTTTGTCTCTAAATGTCGTTTTGGCTGAAAACTCATTTGATTATGCTAGGATCAACTGCATAAGCACGAGCGACATCTTTGCTAATCAGTTTTTGTTCAGCGAGCTGTTTTAAAGATTGATCCATTGAGATCATACCCTCATCTGATGAAGTTTGGATGATTGTTTTAATTTGCGGGATTTTGTTTTCCCGAATCAGGTTGGCTATGGCCGGAGTGTTAATCATTATTTCTCTCGCGGCAATGCGGCTGTCATTGTTTATGCCAGATATTAATTGCTGTGAAATAACACCAGCAAGAGAAAGCGAGAGTTGCATGCGAATCTGATCTTGCTGATATGGCGGGAAAATATCAATAATGCGATCGATTGTTTGCGCCGCGTTTTGCGTGTGCAGAGTAGCTAGTACTAAATGTCCCGTTTCGGCTAAAGTAATCGTAGTTGCTATTGTTTCCAGATCTCTCATCTCGCCGACCATAATAACGTTTGGATCTTGGCGCACAACATGCTTTAGGGCTTCGGGGAAAGAAAGAAAATCAAAGCCATATTGCCTTTGACGTATAATGCTTTTTTCCGAATTGAAAGTAAATTCAATAGGATCTTCCAATGTTACGATGTTACACGCTCTTTCTCTATTGATCAAATCAATAATAGCCGCGAGCGAAGTTGATTTTCCGCAGCCAGTCGGCCCGGTTAAAAGAATTAATCCTTGGTAAAGCCTAGCCAATGAATAAACGATATCTGGCATAGCGATTTTTTCCATATTGAGGATTTTGTTCTGAATAATCCTGGCTACCAAGCCCGGCATGCCTTTTTCAAAATGCAGATTAACTCTAAAGCGGCTTACATTGTCTATTTCATAAGCAAGATCAAGCTCTCTCTTTTTTATATATTTTTCTTTTTGGCTGGAGCTTAAAATTGACAGCACAAGCGTTTCAGCTTTAGTTTTTGTGAGAATATCCATTTTTTGCAATTCTACGAGTTTGCCGTGCACTCGCACAATCGGCGGTTTGCCGACCGCTAAATGAATGTCTGATGCGTTTTTTTCCACGCCTGCGGTAAAAATTTGATTAATCGTCATAGATGAGTTTGAAAATTATAAAGTTGTAAAGTTGTCAGTTGAAAATCCGTTTTTAACTGCGAAGATATTAGTCATTATACGAACAAGCAGTCAGCGATATTGCTTCTTATTTTTATTATAGCAAAATAATTGACTTATGCCAAAATAAATGTTAACATATATTTAATCATTGCTGTTGTTATACTATTTTATCATTTTATTTTTAATCTATATGCCACAATTGAAATCATCCGCAAAACGTTTGCGACAGTCTAAAAAACACGCCGCGCGCAACAAAAAAGTTAAAGATGGGTTGGGTTATCTTTTCTATCAGTTTAAAAAATCAATCGGAGAAAATGACAAGCAGAAGTCGTCAGAACTATCTAGAAAACTTATTAAGGCTATTGACAAAGCCGCTCGCAAAGGAGTTTTGAAGAAAAACAACGCGGCCAGGAAGAAGTCCCGCTTGATGAAAAAACTGAATAAACTCAAATAGTTATTTGCAGTCCGAAAATATTAACGTAAAAACTACTCTGGCGCAATGCCAAAGTAGTTTTAAAATAGAATTAATAATTATTGAAATCAGTTTATATTTTTACAACCATGTTTTCTATTATTGCTTTTTTATTTAGGTCGCTACTTTTTAATAATAGATCGGTTGCCAATAATTTTTCGTAGATTTTTTTTAATTTTTCCATGTTGTAGAGCCTGACTTGCGGCATAGCTTTTTGCACGACAAATGGATGAAATCCGAGTTTTTTGGCTATTTGCTGATTGTCCGCCAATCCGTTGAGCAGAGCTGTTTTGACACGAACAATAATACGAAATTGACGGACAATCATTGACAACAAATACATTTCATTCATGCCAGCTTCTAAATTATCGTCAATTGATCTTAGAGCTAATTTTTTATCTTGTTTGGCAATGGCGTCCGTAAGATTGAATATATTGTCAGCGATTTTTGCGAGAGGACTCTCTTCTATTTCTTTTTTTCCAATTTCTTCGTCTTTTTTTTGGGCGATCAATTTGTCTATTTCACTGGCGAGCGCCCACAAATTGCCATCTGATTTACTGGCCAAATAATCGGCGTTTTGTCCATTTATTTTTCCTCCTTTTTCAGATACTCTTTTTGTAATCCAGTTTATTAGGTTGTTGTTTTCCAGTTTTTTAAACTCCTCTTTAAATTTAGACGCGTTTAAATATTTGAAAAGGGCGGTTCTTTTATCCGGTTCAGCCTCAAAAAAAATGATGATATTTTCATCTCCGGACTTGTCTGGTTTTTTGCTTTTTAAAAATTCAAGCAGGTCGCCGTGCACTGCTTTTTTTGCCAAAAAAATATTACGGATGACGATCATTCTTCTTTTTGATAAAAATGACTGGGTGGAAACGGCTTTGTTGAAATCATTGATATTTATTTTTTCGCCGTCAAGCTCAATCAAATTCAAACCAGATTTATCTATTTCGCGGATAAATTTGTTTTTTAGTTCTCTTAATTTTTCTTTGGAACGGAACGTGTCTTGCCCGTAAAGGAAGATGATCATAAAAAAAATTAAACTAACAATCCAAAAACATAAGCTGGCAAAAAATATGCATCAATCTGGCCGACTTTTATTTGACCAAAATAAGTATCTGTCACAGTTATATGAAATTTTGGCTTATATTTATTAATAAAATTAATTACCCCAGCGCTGATTCTTGGTTTCTCAAATTTTCTATATTTTACTTCTAACGAAATTATTTCGTTGTCTTGATTTAATATAAAATCAACTTCATTTTTATTATAATCCTGCCAATAATTTATCCTAAAATCATTTTTATAAAAACTATACCTCTTGAGTTGGTTAAAAATGAAATTTTCCACCAAACAACCAATTTGAGTTTTTTCTAAAGGCAAGTTTCTTATTTTAATTAATTCGTTTCTCATGCCCAGATCATCAAAATAAACCTTGGGCGCCTTTTTATATTCATTGCCGAAACTGGATTTGGGATAAATAAACTCTATGAAAAATAATCCTTCCAAAATTGATGCCAAGTTACGGATGGTTTTAATATTAAGCTGCATTTCCGAAGCCAAATTTTCGAAAGAAACAATCTGACCGATTCTATAACTTAAAATCTCCAACAATTTCTTGGCTGAAAAAAGATGATCGGCTTTAACAATATTTTGCAAATCTTTTTCCAATACAGTTTGAATGATTGATTTCAATTTCTCCCATTTTTGTTGAGTTGAAAGTTCCCCCAGTTCCGGATAACCACCTTCCAACAAATAACTGTTCAATTTATTTTTCAATTCAGTTCCTTTAAAAAAAATATTTTGCTTTAACTCTGTTATATTTAATTTACTCAAATCTGCCAAAAAATCAAATTTTTCCAAATTATATTTTTCAATAAAACTCAAAGAAAACAAATTAAAAATAATTGACTGACCGACTAAGCTTTCCGCTATTTTATCTTGGATTTTAAATGAAGAGGAGCCAGTTAAAAATATTTTGGGCATTTTCTCTTTGCCTTGATCATATTTAAGTTTTAAATAGTCAGTTAATTCCGGCGCTTTTTGAAATTCATCAAAAACATATATTTTATCTTTATCGTTTATATGAGTCAAAAAACTTTTGGGATTACTAATAAACAATCCTCTCACTTCCAAATCCTCAAAATTAAAATATTCAATCTGCCGGCTGGTAATTTTAGGTAAAATGTCCCTGACCAAAAACGTCTTGCCAACCTGTCTCGGCCCAATAATCACCATAATTTCCGGCCTATCTAACCATTTTTTAATCTGCTCAACCAATGTTCTTTTATAAATTTCACTACTCATAGGGATGAATTTAATAATAATTTCTACCTTCATTATATCAAAT
>PEXX01000032.1 GCA_002778965.1 Candidatus Kuenenbacteria bacterium CG08_land_8_20_14_0_20_37_23
TAATTTAATCAATGTTAATTATATCAATACTTATTGATATTGTATTAAATTTAATTTTGGTTGTCAAATTATAATTTTTTTGATATGATGAATTCATATTTTGGCGGCGCATTTTGCTTTGCGAAATACGGCCTCCAATTCCGCCGAAAAAAAATCGTCCCCGCGAGGGCGTGGCGGAAAGGGGTTAAAAAGACACAGTGTGTCTTTTTAACGGGGGAGGAATTCCGCCACGCCCGAGCCGTAGTCCGCCAGCAGGCGGATAAACTCCGCCGTTTCCGCCGTCTTGGTATCAAGACATCAAAGCAAAACAATTTTCAAATCCTTTTAAGAAAAATTTGGCGGGCGGGCGTTAAAAAATTGAAAGAAAATTGTTTTGCTTTGCTCGCCGGAATTCGGCTAGCGGAAACGCGGAGCGGAATCATTCGAGCGATTGCCGCTTGAAAAAGGTTCGAGCTTCGTTCAGCAATTGCGACCAACTTAAACTTTCTGGCAAAACAGCTATCATCGTTTCTCATCATGAGATATTGAGAGAAATTTGCGATAGATGCTATATTGTTAAGGACCATCCTTTGACCGGAGTTTCCTAGCTGGGCGCCAACTTCGTTGGCACCGCCGTCAAAAATTATCCTTTACTATTTTTAATTTATGATGTAGCATTAAAATAGTTGAAAAGAAATATAATTATTACTTTAGTTCTACTACCACGATATTAGTATGTCAAACATAACTAAAAATTTAAGAAAGTTGAGAAAAGCCAAAGGGCTTTCGCAAGAGAAACTGGCAAGATTCGCCGATGTCGCTAATAATACGATTATTAAAATTGAAGCTGGCAAAAACCAGAATCCAACGCTTGACACTCTTAAAAAAATATCCAAAGCCCTTGAGGTGAGCGTTGACGATTTAATAAGCTAAACTTTTTACTTATGCTAAAATTCTATAATACTCTAACTAGAAAAAAACAGATTTTTCAACCAATTGAAAAAAATATTGTTAAAATATACACCTGCGGACCAACTGTTTATAATTATGCTCATATTGGAAATCTAAGCGCGTATTTGTTTGCTGATTTATTAAAAAGATATTTAAGATATTCGGGATATAAAATAGTTGATGTAATGAATTTAACAGACGTTGACGATAAGACCATAAATGCTTCACAAGATCACAATCAATCATTAAGACAGTATACATCTTTTTTCATCAATACATTATTGGAAGATTTTGAAAAATTAAATATCACTAATCCTAAAGTTTTTTGCAGAGCGACTGAACATATTAGTGAAATGATTAATTTAGTTCAAGATTTAATTGATAAGGGTTATGCTTATCAGGCCGATGATGGGTCGGTGTACTACAAAATAGATAGTTTTGGAGATTATGGAAAATTTGCTCAACTCAAAAAAAATAAATTAAAAAATAATGCCAGCGGAAGAATGATCAGTGATGAATATAAGAAAGAAGAGGCCACTGATTTTGTTTTATGGAAAAAATTGAGCGAAAAAGATGGCGAAGTTTATTGGGATTCACCATTTGGTAGAGGACGACCAGGTTGGCACATCGAATGTTCTGCCATGAGTATGAAATATTTAGGCGAAACCTTTGATATCCACACCGGAGCGATTGATTTGATATTTCCTCATCATCAAAATGAAATTGCCCAAAGTGAGGCCGCAACAGGAAAACAATTTGTTCATTTTTGGTTGCATAGGAGTTTTTTAAAAATTGACGGTAAAAAAATGTCGAAAAGTCTAAGGAATATATATACCTTGAAAGATATTCTGAAGAAAATTTCAAATCCATTAGTTTTTAGATATTTAGTTTTAACTAATCATTATAGGTCAAGTTTAAATTTTACTTTTGATTCGCTTGAAGCATCTCTAAATTCGTTAAATAGATTTCAAGATTTTATCGATCGACTTACGAAAGTTAAAGATTTAGACATTAATGATGAATCGAGTTTAAAAGAAATAAATATTAACATAAAAAAAACATTGGATAGATTCAAAGAGTATATGGACGACGATCTAAACACACCGAAGGCAATTGCCGATCTTTTTTGTTTTATGAATAAGATCAACAAGATGATTATCAAAAATGAAGTCGGCGTTAATGGTTCTGAATTAATAAGAAAATTTATAAAAAATATAAATGAAGTTTGGGGTTTTTTGGATATTCCGGCGGAAAGAATAGATGAAAAATTTAAAAATAAAATCGAAAATTTAATTCAAAAAAGAAATGAATATCGACTCTCTAAAAATTGGGAAGAGGCTGATAAAATTAAAAACAACTTGTTAAAAATAAAAGTGGCAGTTAAAGACGGGAAAGAAACAACCGAGTGGAAGATTATAAAATAGTAAAATATAAAGAAGATGAATTAATTTTTAGAAGAATTTAACAAATAGAATTCTTTAATAATTTTAGATTCATATCTTTTCATCAAAAGGGCATTTGAAACAACACTAATTGACTATGTAATTTTGATTATTAATTAAAAAAACGTTTATGGATAAACAAAAATTTATAGTTTTTCTTGTTGTGATTGTGTGTTTTACAGCGGTGCTTGTTACTGGTGCAGTCTATCTTGGCAAGCGGGATAATGACAACAACTATTTCTCTGTATCGGCTACTGGTAAAATTTATGCTAAGCCCGATATTGCCAATTTGACAATCGGTTTTCAGACAGAAACAAAAAAGACGGCGGCTCTCGCAGTCGCGGAAAACTCGGATAAGATGAATAAGATTATCGCCGCCTTGAAGGTCTTGGGTATTGAGGAGAAAGATTTGAAAACCACAAATTACACATTAAATCCGATCTACAACTGGACTCAAAATAAAGGCCAAGAGCTTCAGGGCTATCAGGTCGGCCAAAACGTCACTATTAAGGTAAGAGATCTTGATAAAATTGGAAAAGCCATCGCGAGCACGGCAGAACAAGGCGCTAATCAAGTCGGTAATATATCATTTACAATAGATGACGAGGAAGAGCTCCGGACAGAAGCCAGAAGGCAAGCTATTAACCAAGCCAAAGAGAAAGCCTTGGCCATTGTGCTTGAGTCCGGCATTAAGCTCGGCAAAATAGTTAATGTTTATGAGAATCAGGTTTATTATCCAATGCCGATGGCCGATAAGTCAGATATGGCCTATGGCATGGGCGGCGGTAATGAAATTTCCGCACCCGGCATTGAGGCGGGCGAGAACGAAGTCAGAGTGGAAGTGAGCGTGGTCTATGAAGTGAAGTAGAGGATTGAACATAATTAAAAAAATGGACAAAGTATAAACACTCTGCCCATTTTGGTTATTCAAGAATTTTTAAAAATATACTAGGACAATTACAACTGCGGCAACGATCAGTATTATGATTATCCATTTCCAACATTTTTTTAATGTTGTAAAAAAGATTATTGGCGCCAAAATTATCACCAAAATGGCCGCTCAGAAAAAAATTTGGTTGCCAACAATGGCCTTAGCAAAAAGGAATGCGGACTTGACTAATTTTGTATTTTATGCTTAGATTATTTCTGTAAAACAAAAACACCCGGAGGAGGTGATATATCATGGGTAAAAAAATTTTAATTTTAGCGTTTATTATTATTATTTGTAGTTGTAGCTGTGACATCGGTCACAGGGGCCACTACGATGTAATCGACTCTCCGTCCACTTCGTCCTGGATAGTCAGGACGGACTCTGGCCGTGAAGTGAACGTATTCCCCTACGGGGGGTACGTTTACGAGTACTCATCAAAGGGTGAGCATATATTTACGCGTACTAGGTGGCCAGGCAAGGGAAAGACAACCACGTTTCCCGATTGAGGCCTGAGGCCATCCGAGGCCATCCAAAAAAGTAAGCTTGGCACTTAATTATTTTTGTTTCGAAAATAATTAAGTGCCATTTTTTTATTCCTTGGTAAACTGGGGAAAACCTGAAATTAAAATGAAAAACAAAATACGTTTATTTTTAGTTTTACGCAGTATGTGTTATAATTAAATTAAAATATAGACATCCGCTGATAATAGAAAATATGTTCCAGATGAATACTCTCAAAAATAGACTAAAGTTATCACTCATTATATGCCGGATTCACACGGCGTGACAGCAGGTATTTTTGTCGGCACTGGTTCGCGTTATGAAAATTCCGGCCATGCCGGCATTTCCCATTTTCTTGAGCATATGTTTTTTAAGGGTACAAAAAAAAGACCAACGCCGGCTGATATTTCAAGAAGCATTGAAGCTATCGGCGGACACGCGAATGCCGCTACCAGCCAGGATTACACTTTTTTTTATAATCAAGTCCCGCCTTCGCACGCCCGCACAGCGCTGGAAGTCTTGTCGGACATGATAAACAATTCTCTTTTTGAACGTGACGCTATCACGCGCGAAAAATTGGTCGTGCTGGAAGAACTAAATATGTACCTTGATACTCCAAGCCGTTATGTTTATGATATTCTCATGAATTTGACTTGGCCGCGCACCGATCTTGGCCGTGATGTAATTGGCGCGCAGAGCAGCATCAATGCCATTCAAAGACAAGACATACTTGATTACATCAATGCGAATTATCAGCCGCAGAATACAGTCGTGAGCGTTGCCGGCAAATTCAGCCGGGCTGCAATTTTAAAAGATATAGATAAATATTTCGGTTCTGCCGAAAACAAGAAATTGCCAGTTTTTAAAAAAGTCCGCGACACGCAAACCCGCGCGCGCGTCCATATTCATACGAAAAAAACAGATCAAGTCCACCTCGCTCTTGGCGTGCCATCTCTGCCATACAACCATAAAGACGAACCGGCGCTTACGCTGCTTGATACGATTCTTGGCAGTAATATGAGCTCGCGCTTATTTCTGAATATACGCGAGCGGCAAGGATTGTGTTATTCCATACATTCTTTTGTTGAGAAATTCGCGGAAACCGGACTTTTTGGCATCGCGGCTGGATTAAATACCGCTAAAATCAATGAGGCCATAAGATCCATCGTCGGGGAACTCGTAAAACTTACCAAGGAAAAAGTGTCCAGTTCTGAACTAGACAACGCAAAAGAATATTTGAAAGGAAATTTGTATCTTCAGATGGATAGCACTGATTATATGGCGATTTGGTATGGCGGTCAAGGACTTTTCGGTAAAAATATAAAAACGCCCGAACGCAAGATAGATGAATTGTCGCGAGTCAAAGAAAATGATATAATTAGATTAGCTGGGAAATTATTCAGAAAAGAAAAATTCAATCTTGCCGTCATTGGACCATTTGGCGAAAAAGATGAAAAGAGGTTTTTAAAATTATTAAATTAAATTAAATTGTAAAAACTATGCCTCCTGCCAAAACTCTTCCTGATATATCGTATGTGTCAATTATCAAAGTAATTTTTGTTTTGCTGGTAACTTTTTTTGCCTATCTTATCAGAGACGCGATTGCCCTTCTTTTTATATCAGTTATTTTCGCCGCCGCCATTGGCCCATGGGTAGATTGGCTTCACAGATATAAATTTCCTCGCGGAGTTTCGGTCCTGATGATTTATATTGTTCTGTTGGCTCTTTTTTCTCTAGTAGTAGTTTTAATGATTCCTCCGATAACTGAACAGGTTGGGCAAATCGCCGGCAATATTCCGGCTTATTATGAGAAAATATCAATTGGCGTCCATACTTTGCAAAATCAAGCAGTAGAAGGCAATGCCGCGATTAGCGGCGATTCAATTATTGGCGCTCTTGAGAGTTTAAGCGCCACGCTCGCCCAAACCACAAAAAGTATTTTTGTAACCATTACCAGTATTTTTGGCGGTCTTTTTTCTTTGCTAATAGTGCTTGTTATTACTTTTTATATTGTTGTTGAAGAAGATGCATTGAAAAAATTTGTCAAATTTATCACTCCAGGAAAATATCGCTCATATTCCGTTGACTTAATAGACAGAATGCAATTAAAAATCGGACTCTGGTTGCGCGGGCAACTTTTTTTATGTTTGATTGTCGGTATTTTAGCCTATTTCGGCTTGATATTGCTTGGTGTGAAATACGCTTTGGTTCTGGCTTTAGTGGCTGGAATTTTTGAAATAATTCCATATCTCGGACCATGGCTTGGAGCCGTTCCGGCGATTTTGGTTGCCTCAAGCGATTCTTTTTGGAAAGTGCTTTTAGTAGCTGGTTTATATCTTATTATTCAACAGCTTGAGAATAATATCATTGTACCAAAGGTAATGCAAAAAATGGTCGGCCTTAATCCGATTATTGTTATTATGGCTATCCTTGTCGGGGCTAAGATCGGCGGAGTAGTCGGCGCGCTTTTGGGCGTGCCAGTCGCCGCCGCTGTTGGCGTTTATGTGTCCGACTTTCTAAAAGAAAAAGACGGAATTTCGCTTTAATTTTTTATGCTATATATTGTCGCTACTCCTATTGGCAATCTAGAGGACATCACTTTACGGGCTTTACGTATTTTGCGTGAAGTTGATTTTATTTTGGCCGAGGACACACGCATAACAAAAAGACTGCTTGAACATTATGGGATTGACAAGCCGATGATAAGTTATCATCATCATTCTGATCAAAAGAAAATTGATCAAATTGCCGCTCTGCTTGAACAGGGTAAAAATTTGGCTCTGGTGACCGATGCCGGCACTCCTGGCATTAGCGATCCTGGTAACAAGTTGATTTACGAACTGATCGTAAAATTTAATAACCGCCTGGAAATCGTGCCAATTCCAGGACCATCCGCTTTGACCTCCGCTCTTTCCATTTCGGGATTTCCAACTGACAAATTTTTGTTCCTGGGTTTTATACCTCACAGAAAAGGCAGGCAAAAATTTTTGAGCGAAGTTTTAGAAAATGACAAGACGGTTATTTTTTATGAATCATGCCATCGGATAGTTAAGTGTCTTGAACAGTTAAGCGAGTTAATTAAGACAAGCGATATCATCAAGCCAGTCGTTGTTTGCCGGGAGCTTACAAAAAAATTTGAGACAGTCTATCGCGGGAACATTGGCGCAGTTTTGGAGGACATTAAAAATGATCCGTTGAAGGGCGAGTATACGGTGATAGTCGGCTGGCGCGGGCACATTTGAAATTTATGATATTGGCCAATTTTTTAAGTAAAAAATATCATTGGACAAAACATGCCAAAGAAAAAATGAAACACTACGGCTTGTCAGCATCCCGCTTACAGCGGGTTTTTCGTTGTCCTGACAGGCGCGAAGAAGGAATTGCGGAAAATACTACGGCTTGCATGCAGCGTGCAGGATCAAAAAAACACCCATATGAGGTGTGGATGATGTATCAAATTAAAAATGAGATTATAAATATTATCTCTGCATGGAGATATCCTGGCATAAGCCCAGTTGGCGGGAAAGTTCCTGTTCCTGAAGATATAATGCGGGAGCTGGGTATTGAGTGAATTTGAATTTTAATGTTTATTTTTCCGTTGATACAAGCTGATTTATCAATATATCTCTTTCTTTCACGAAAATATTTTCTTTTATTGCGAAAGCAAGATCCTCAAGCATTTCAATAATTTTTTCAGGGCGATGATAGTATGACTTAATTGATATCAAGCCTTTTTTTGTTTTAAGTTCCGGAGATTTTTTTTGATTGATATTAGTTAGAATAAATTTTCCTTCTGGTTTTAATACTCTGTAAGCTTCCGCAAAAAATATTTTTGGATTTTGCAGGTGGACAATCAAAAAAGCAGAAACGACAATGTCAAATGAATTGTCTGCGAACGGAAGTTTTTCGGCATCAGCTATTACAGTTTTTATTTTTGGATTTTTTATTTTCAAAATATTTAAAATTTTTGGAGAAATGTCCAGTGCTGTAATTTGCGCACCCATTTTATCCAATCTGACGCTTAGCCGTCCAGTGCCGCAACCAACGTCTAAAATTTTTTTATCTTTGATATCGTGGAAAAGAGGTAAAAGTTTAAATTGTTCAAAACTGTCTAAATATGCAAGTTTCTTATCATAAAATTCGGCATATATGTCATAGCCGGCTTTAGCTTCCAAGTATTTGATTTTTTTATGCATATAAATCATTATGACGTTTTTTGACCCTTTGTCCAATTTAATGTAAAATAAAGTAAATCAGAAAAGAGCGGTATCTATATTTATTAATCAACAAATGTCGTGTATTAATACCAATTATTTAAAAAATTATGCGAGCAATTCGACTTGGTCTTACTTATGATGACGTGCTTTTGGTTCCTCAACTTTCAAAAATCAGTCCCAATGATGTTGATACAAGTATTCGGCTGTCAAACAAAGTAAAACTTGATATACCTGTTTTATCGGCTCCAATGGATACAGTTACAGAAGACGCGATGGCGATCGCTCTCGGGAAGTTAGGCGGTTTGGGTGTTATACATCGCGCCAATACAATTGAAGAACAGGCGGCGCTTGTTGAAAAGGTGAAAAAAGAAAAAGTTTTTGTTGGCGCGGCGGTAGGGCCGAGTGATTTCGCAAGAGTATCAGCCATGGACAAAGCCGGCGCTGACGTTATTGTTGTTGATTGCGCGCACGCGCATAAAATAGATATTATTAAAAACGCGGGCAAGATTAAAAAAATTATTCGCGGTTTATTAGTCGTTGGCAATGTTGTTACTGCCAAAGCAGCGATTGACCTTGCGAAGATAGCTGATGTTATTAAAGTCGGTATCGGTCCGGGAGCGATTTGTACTACTCGCGTAGTCGCCGGAGTTGGTGTTCCGCAATTGACTGCCGTGATGGATGTTGTTAAGGCGCTCAAGCCAAAAAATATTCCAGTTATTGCCGATGGCGGATTAAAATATTCAGGAGATGTTGTCAAAGCCATTGCGGCTGGCGCTCTGGCTGTTATGATGGGTTCTATGCTCTCCGGGCTTCAAGAATCTCCGGGCAAAATTTTTACTGTTAATGGGAAAAAATATAAGAACTATCGTGGCATGGGTTCTTTGGCTGTCATGAATAAAAATAAATCATCTGACAGATATTTTCAAGTTGGCAGTAAGAAATACGTGCCTGAAGGCATAGAAGGCATGGTGGTTTATAAAGGAAAACTTGCTGATGTAATTTATCAGATTGTCGGCGGGCTCAAATCCGGCATGGGATATATTGGAGCGAAAAATATTAAAGATATGTGGAGTATGGCAGAGTTTGTTCAGATTACCATCGCCGGCTTAAAAGAGTCACATCCTCATACCGTGATTATCAATAAAAAAGAGCCAAATTATTAATCAATAGGCAAGAATCAAATTAATCCTATCATATGAATAAGATTAAACAATGAATAATGATATAAAATTTTATGCATATAAAAAAACCAAAATTAGCCGAACTGCACGCTCACTTAGGCGCGTCAGTCCAGCCGCACATTATGTGGTCAATAGCCCATGAGCAGGGCATTAAGCTGCCTACCAAAGATTATTGGGAATTTGAAAATTTTTTGACTCTCAAAACGAGGGGGAGATTTAGAGGTATTGAAAAATTAAACAATGATTTATATCATTTAAGCGAGCTTATCCAGTCATCTCCTCTTGCCGTCGAGCCTATAGTTCACCAAACAATTGCAGGCGCTTATAGAAACAGCAATATTGTTTATCATGAGTTAAGATTCAATCCCGCTAAGCGTAATCGAGGCGGAGAACGCGATTTAGATTATATTATTCTGGCTGCCATACGTGGGATGGAAAAGGCGATTCTTGAATTTCCCCAAATAAAAGTTGGTATAATATTAATGCTTGATAGGGAATTTGATTTTGGACTAAATGAAATAATTTATGGAAAAGCAAAAAAATATAAAAGTAGAGGGATAATAGGTATTGATTTAGCGGGTCCGCAAAGAAAGAATTTCAAGCTTGGCGATTTAGCACCAATATATCTTGATGCGAAAAAGAACGGCATGGGGGTCACTGTACATACTGGCGAAGAAGGTAATCTTAACGAGATGAAAATGTTTGTCAAAAAAGTAAAGCCTCATCGTATCGGCCATGGCATTCTCGCTTGGCAGGACAAAAAATTAATGCAGGACTTAGTAGATAATAATATCTATCTTGAACTTTGCCCAACAAGCAATTTATTTGTTGGTATTATTAAAAACTACCAGCAAATGAGAAAAATATATAATACTCTTTATGATGCCGGCGTCAAACTGACCGTCAATACTGACGGTCCGGAATTTTATAATACCAATTTGCAAAAGGAATTTCAAAATTTGATTGACAATAAAATTTTTAAACAGGAACAAATTGATGAGTTTGTGCGCAATGGTTTTGCGGCAAGTTTTATAAGATGATATTTTTTGTTTTTTAGACGGTGTTTTTTATGGAAAAAATAGTTCATAAACCGGATTATACTCTAGTGATATTGGTTTTTATACTGGTTCTTTTTGGTTTGATAATGCTGTCGTCAGCTTCGTCAGTCCTTGGATATGAGAAGTTTGATGATTCATATTGGTTTGTAAAGCATCAGCTCGTTAATGGTTTTTTGCCAGGCATTATTTTCTTTTTTATTTTATCAACGGTTGATTATCGGATCTGGAAAAAATTTTCTCCAGCGCTTCTCTTAATTTCAATTGTACTTCTTTTGCTGGTTTTTATACCTGGCATTGGCACTAGCTATGGTAAAGCAAAATCATGGATCAATTTTTTCGGATTTTCTTTGCAGCCAGCTGAAATTGTCAAATTGACTTTTTTGCTGTATTTATCAGCTTGGTTGGAAAAGAGGCGCGAGCGCGTGCATACCTTTGCCTATGGTTTTTTGCCGTTCATTATCTATCTGGGATTTATACTTTTATTGATTATGTTCCAGCCTGACACCGGCACGATGTTTATTATTTTTATTTCCAGTCTAACAGTATATTTTGTGGCTGGCGCAAAAATAAAGCATCTTCTTTGTATCTGCCTGTGTTCGTTGGTAGGATTTTTCGTTCTGATCAAATTCGCGCCTTATCGTTTGGGTAGGTTAACCGCGTTTTTTAATCCCAACGCTGATCCGCAAGGCATTGGCTATCATATTAATCAAGCGTTGCTTGCTGTCGGATCAGGAGGATGGTTCGGTCTTGGTCTCGGACATTCAAAACAAAAATTTCAATATCTGCCTGAAGTCGCTGGTGACTCTATTTTCGCCATTATTGCCGGAGAACTCGGATTTATTTTAACGATTGGCCTTATTATTCTTTTTTTGATAATATTTATTAGAATATTGAAAATTGCCAGAAATTCTTCTGATATGTTCGGTCAATTTTTTACGATTGGCATTGCCTGTTGGCTGGCGGTGCAATTTTTCGTTAATATTTCCGCAATGCTTGGCATCATGCCTTTAACAGGTTTGCCTTTACCATTTGTAAGTTATGGCGGAACAGCTCTTTTGGCGGCTATGGCCGGTCTTGGAATAGTTATAAATATTTCAAAATTTACAGAAGTAAGATTAAGAGTTAGTAATTACGGAGTCAGAAAAAGATAATGAATCCTTTTATCTTCCTGCATTTTTTAAAATTATGAAAATAGTTTTTACTGGTGGCGGCACCATGGGTTCCGTTGTCCCACTGCTTGCAGTCATTGAACATCTCAAACAGAAAGATCCGAGCATTGATTATTTATGGATAGGCACGCGGTATGGACCGGAAAAACAGGTTGTTGTCGATTACAATATTGATTTTAAGCATATTTTTTGTGGTAAATTACGGCGCTATTTTAGTTTTCGCAATATTATCGACGTTTTCTATGTTATTTTTGGATTTTTACAGAGTTTATTAATCCTTAAAAAATTCAGACCGAGAGTTATTGTTTCAGCCGGCGGTTTTGTCGCAGTGCCAGTTGTTTGGGCTGGTTGGTTTTTAGGCATAAAAAGTTTTATCCACCAGCAAGATGTGCGTCCTGGACTGTCAAATAAATTATGCGCTTGGTGCGCCGAAAAAATAACAGTTTGTTTTGCCTCAAGCGCCGCATATTTCAACGAAAAAAAAATATTAGTCGTCGGTAATCCTGTGCGCGAGTCATTCAGGCGGGAATTTATGAAAGCAGACCGGAATAAATTATTGGCTAAGTATAATTTCAAGCAGAATTTGCCGATTGTTTTGATAACAGCAGGCGGTCGCGGATCATTACTAATTAATGATATTGTTTTGGATTCTTTGGATGAGCTGACAAAAATTTGCCAAATAGCCCATATTACCGGCCGCAACCGTTCCGTCCGTTTTGCCAGGCACAAAAAAAATTATGCTAACTACCGCGAATATGAATTTATGATTGATGATATCAACATTTTGCGTCTCGCAGATCTGGTAGTTTCGCGGGCCGGCATGAGCACCTTGACCGAACTTACTTGCCTCGGCAAACCGTCTATTATTATTCCAATACCTGATTCTCACCAGGAAGACAACGCGCGTTATTTTGCCGAACGCGGCGCTGTTGAAATTCTAGAGCAAAAAAATTTGGAGCCGGGAAAATTTATTGCCAGCATCAAGGAAATTTTATGTGATAAACAGAAAATAAAAAACCTGGCAGAAAATATCCACCATGTTATTAAGTTTGGCGCGGAAGAAAAAATCGTCAGAATTATTGGTTCAATCTAAATTGTCTTTATGCCTGATATAAATTTACAAAAAATAAACAATATTCATTTTGTCGGCATCGGCGGCATAATGATGTCAGCTCTGGCCAGTTATTTTTTGTCTTTGGGTAAAACTGTCAGCGGCTCCGACCGCGACCGGACTCATATTACAGTTGAACTCGAGAAATACGGAGTCGCGATATTCCACGGACATTGCCGTGAAAATGTCGGCGGCTTGACAGAGCTTGTAATTTATACCATGGCCGTTGCCAAAGACAATCCGGAGCTTTTGTTTGCTAGAAAGCATCGGTTGCCGATATTAACTGTTTATCAGCTTCTCGGCCTGCTATCAAGACAGAAATATACAGTTGTCGTTTCCGGCATGCACGGCAAAAGCACCACAACTTCAATCATTGGTTTACTGGCCGAGCAAGCCGGGTTGGATCCGACCGTCTTTGTCGGCACGCGCGTTCAAGAATGGCGTAGTAATTTTAGGTCAGGCCGTTCCGAATATTTTATCAGCGAGGCCTGTGAATACCAAGACAATTTTCTCAATTTTCGTCCTGATGTTTTAGTAATCACGAATGTTGAGGCTGAACATTTGGATTATTTTGGTAATTTATCCAATATTAAAAAGAGCTTCAAAAGATTGGTTTCACAGATTAAACCGCTCGGGACATTGGTCATAAATTGGGATGATGAAAATGCGAAAGAATTGGCGAATAATTTTCAAGGCATGATGGTAACTTATGGCATAAAAAATCGGGCCGATTTTCAGGCGAAAGATATTTTTATAAACAGGAAAGGCGAGACGGAATTTATTTTAAAATCACCAGTCGCGAATGACTTTGTGATAACTCTGAAAATCCCAGGAATTTTTAATATTTATAACGCTCTGGCTTCTCTATCGGCTTCATACGCGATTGGCGTAAAATTAAAGTCTGCTCAAAAAACAATAGAAAAATTTCATGGTGTCTGGCGCAGGTTTGAATACAAAGGCAAAAAAAACGGTATTGATATTTATGATGACTATGCGCATCATCCTACCGAAATCAGGGCGACTTTGTCCGCTACCGGAGAAAAATTCAAAAACAGAGATTGGTGGTTAATTTTTCAACCGCATTTATATTCAAGGACAAAAGATTTTTTGAATGAGTTCGCATCTGCCTTGAATTCAGCGCCCAATTTAATTATCGCGGAAATTTATCCGGCCAGAGAAGAAAATAAATGGGGGATATCAAGCAGAGATTTAGTTGATTTGATTAATAAAAGATATCAAAGAAAAAAGCCAGCGCTATATTTTGCTGATTTTGTGGAGATAGAGAATTTTTTAAAGAGGGAAGTTAAAAGGGGCGAGATAGTGATGACCATGGGAGCTGGAGAGGCATATAAAGCAATCAGCTGGTAAATTATTACCAGTAATTTGTGGGAATAAAATTTTACAAGAATTCATTGATTTGATAAAATTATATTATGTACCATAGTTTTAAACACGTGGCAAGACATAAAGCGGCAAGATTAAATACCGCTTTGAAATTAATGCTCGTTGTAAGCGGTCTCTTTGTTTTTGCTTTTGGCATGTTTACTCCTCTTTATGCCATTTTTGTAAAAGACATTGGTGGAGATATTACAACAGCTTCCAGCGCTTGGGCAGTATTTTCTTTGGTGGCTGGACTTACGACTTTTATTACAGGTAGCTGGGAGAACAAGATAAAAGAAACTGAAATTGGCATTGTTTGGTCGCAATTCATTATTGGTTTAGCCTATACTTTTTATTATTTTACCGATTTTTTTTCGAATGGCATTTTAATGCTTTATTTAGCCCAGGCCATTTTAGGATTGGGCATGGCTTTTTTCTGGCCGGCTTTTCATGCGGTTTACGCTAAGCATGTTGAGCCAACTAAATCTGCATGGCAATGGAGTTTGTATGACGGGCTGGCTTATCTAACGCCGGCCATTGCCGCTGTGCTTGGCGGCTGGCTGGTTAAACATTATGGTTTTGACGTGGTTTTTTTAATTATGGCGGTTTTGTCTTATATCTGTGGTTTGTTTATCTGGATTTTGCCGAGAAAGTTGTTGTAAGGCCGGACAAAGACGCTAAATGATTAATTTTTAAACGCATATAAATATGCGTTTTTATTATGTTAAGCATTGATTTTTATGGATTAAGATGTTAAGATAAGCTTATTAATAGATAATTTAATAGTTTGTTTATTCTTATTTAATCCACTTATATTATGTCTTTATACACAAAAATTTTTGGTGATCCAAATGAAAAATATATCAAAAGCACAAGACCATTGATAGAGGATATTAAAAATTTTGAGTCTAAATACAAAAAAATGTCGGACAAAGAATTAAAAGATTTAGCTGGTTTATGGCGTGAAGATTTGAAAAATGGAAAAAGTTTGGACGATTTATTGCCTGAAGTTTTTGCCGCCGCTCGCGAGGCCGCGCAAAGGAAAATGGGTTCCGGGCATTTTGATTGTCAGATGATTGGCGCCAAAGTTTTGCATGAAGGCAAAATAGCTGAGATGAAAACAGGCGAAGGGAAAACTTCTTACGCAGTTTCTCCAGCAGCCGCTTTAAATGCCTTGTCAGATTATGGCGTGCACATTGTGACTGTCAATGATTATTTGTCAAAAAGGGATGTCAGCTGGATAGGATCAGTTTATGATGCGTTGGGATTATCTGTCGGGGTGATAGCGCATGAGGAAGCGTTTGTTTATGATCCAGGAGATAAACTGAAAACAAAAAACTTAAAACTCAATGGCGCAGAAACACAAATTGTAGATTTAGATAATTTTTTACGTCCGGTTACGCGCAAGGAGGCATATGCGTGTGATATAACTTATGGGACCAATAATGAATTTGGCTTTGATTATCTGCGTGATAATATGGTGCGTTCGTTGGAAGAAAAAGTCCAACGCGGTCATCATTACGCGATTATTGATGAGGTTGATTCAATTCTTATTGATGAAGCTAGGACACCGCTTATTATTTCCGCCGCGTCAACTGAAGCTACAAGCAAATACAAACAATTCGCCAGTTTTATTCCGCGATTGAAAGAAGGTTTACATTATAATATTGATGAGAAAATGAGAGCCGCCACTTTGACCGAAGACGGTATTAAAAAAATGGAAGAGCTCCTTGGCGTTGATAATATATATACTGACAAAGGCATGAGTGAAGTTCACCATATTGAACAGGCCTTGAAAGCGCATACTTTATTTCAGCGTGATAAAGATTACGTGGTCAAAGATGGGGAGATAATCATTGTTGATGAATTCACTGGTCGGTTGATGTATGGCCGCCGCTATTCGGATGGTTTGCATCAAGCTATTGAAGCAAAAGAAGGCGTGAAAATAAAACAGGAATCAGTTACTATGGCGACGATTACTTTTCAGAATTATTTTAGAATGTACAAAAAATTGTCAGGAATGACAGGCACGGCTGCAACTGAAGCCGAAGAATTTTCAAAAATATATAATCTTGAAGTTATTGTCATCCCGACTAATCAACCAGTAGTGAGGATTGATCATGGAGATTTGATTTATCAGAATGAAGAAGCCAAATTCAAAGCTGTCATAGCTGATATAAAAGAGAGAAACCGCAAGGGTCAGCCAGTGCTTGTTGGAACTATTTCTATTGAAAAAAATGAGCTTTTTTCGCACTTGCTTGATGTTGAGGGAATCGGCCATAATATATTGAATGCCAAAAATCACGCCAAAGAAGCAGAGATTATTGCTAAAGCAGGCGCTAAAGGCCAGGTAACTTTAGCTACTAATATGGCCGGTCGTGGAGTTGATATCGTGCTTGGCGGAGAAGGAGCGAGCCGTAAAGAAAAAGAAGAAGTCAAGAACATCGGCGGGCTTTATGTTATTGGCACGGAGCGTCATGAATCGCGCCGCATAGATAATCAGCTTCGCGGCAGGAGCGGACGGCAGGGCGATTCGGGCGAATCCAGATTTTATGTGTCTTTGAATGATGATCTGATGCGCGTCTTTGGTTCTGATCGTGTCGGATCTATTATGGGCAAATTAGGACTTGGTGAGAATCAAGCTATAGAGCACCCGATGATTTCCAAGTCTCTTGAATCAGCGCAGAAAAAAGTTGAAGGGCATAATTTTGACATCAGAAAACACTTGGTTGAATATGATGATATTATCAATAAACACAGGGAAGTTGTGTATAAAAGACGCGATAGGATATTAGAAATTTATGAGCGTCTCAAAAATTCTGAATTCCAAATTGGCCTAGCTATTCGGCATGGTGTTCAGTCGGATGGTTGGACAAATCCCGAACAAACATTAAAAAATATAATTTTTGAAATGCTTGAAACCGAAATAGAGCAAGTCGTTATGTTTCATACTTCTTCAGACGATGAAACAGCATGGAATATTGATGAGATTTATGAGGTTGTTGACACCATTTTTCCTGTTTCTCTGGATGTGCGCCTTAAGATGGATGATATAAAGAAAACTGCTGGAGACAAAGTGGCTGATGTTTACGCTAGAGATAAATTGATCAATTATCTGATCGACCTTGCAAAAAAAGCGTATGGCAAGCTTGAAGAAGAAATAAATAAGATCGGCCATAGTCAAGGCCAAAGCGCTGGCGCGGTTGAACCGATAAGAGAAGTTGAGAAAATGATTTTGTTGCGTTCAATTGATATGCTTTGGGTTGAGCATATTGACGCTATGGACTATTTGCGTCGTGGTATAGGATTGCGTAGTTATGGTCAACGCGATCCGCTGGTAGAATATAAACGCGAAGCTTATCAAATGTTCATCGCTTTGCAAAATAATATACAGAAACAGGTGGCTTACTCTATTTTTAAAATTGGAGTTGCGTCTGATATTAAACGCAATGAACGCATGCAGAATATTGAATTCAGCGGAGCAGAAAAAATAAGTTCACTCTATGGTTCCTTAAGTTCTTTGTCCAGGTCAGAAGATGGAATTGTTGCGGTTACTGTTCCTAAAAAAATTGGCGCGATCTCCTCAACTTTTATTCAATCAGCTCCAATTGAAGGCAGCAAGCAAAAAGTCGGCCGTAATGATCCTTGCCCTTGCGGCAGCGGGAAAAAGTTTAAGAAATGCCATGGGCAATGAGGAATGTTGAAGATAAAATTATTGAAAGGGTTAACAAGACCGGCAAATACACTTATTATATTTTGAAGCGTTAAAATTTATAGTATCAAAGGTGATACTGTATTGAGCGTCTTTTTTTCTTAGAAAATCTGTGCTATAATGCAGTTGTTCCTATCTGATAGCTTATTAGCTAATATTCAATCATATGCGCCAATCAATGGAAATCCGTCCGCGATATCGAGGTATGTCTAATCTGAATAAACTAAGCACAGATGAATTAAATAAACTGGCTGAAGCGGCTGGCCTGTCGGTAAAGAAAATGAAAGGAATTCTACATGAGACGGAAACACATTCAAATGATGTCAAAAAGACTTGTGAGACTTGGGATAATGACAGTAAAACGATTCGGCTTTTTAATGGAGGCAAGCCAAAAAATTCTTTTCCGGAAGGTGGGCATCAGGTTAAACAATCTTTCCCGACCAATGTCGGGTTTGGTAAAGATGCATTTACTAAAAATGAACTTCAGACAAAGCCGCGTAAATAAATAGATGATCATTTTGTTTCCAGTCAAACTGGGATGTGATAATGAGCATATCAGTTTCTCTTGATATTCATATCGAGAGAACCTAAGCACCATAAAGGTGCTAGGTAAAAAATCTCTCTCCAAATTGATATGTCTCTTTCCACTATCACTCCATGCTGATTTAGAGAGAGAACAACCACAGAAATTTTTGGGGTTATTTTTTTATTATCTTTGCCATTGGTGATATAATTCAAATAGAAGGATTAGAATTTAATTTATTGTTATATGGCTAAAAGAAAAAAAATAGGTCTCGCTTTAAGCAGCGGCGGAGCCAGAGGACTGGCTCATATAGGAGTTATTAAGGCGCTTGAAGAGCACAATATACCAATTGACTATATCGCCGGAACAAGTATTGGCGCCATGATCGGCGGTGTTTATGCTTTCCACAAAGATATTAATCTGATTGAAAAGGTTTTTTTAGAAACTGATTTGAAAAGGGTTATTCGCATGAGTAGCGATGTCAGGCTTTTTTCTGGAGGTCTGCTGGCTGGCGAGCGCGTTAAGGAATTTATTAAAAAAACCCTTAAAGGTTGCGACGATTTTAAAGACTTGCAGATACATTTTACTGCCGTGGCCTGTGATATAAAAAAAGGAGAGGAGGTTGATATCAATTCAGGGCTTCTTATTGATGCTATTCGGGCCAGTGTCTCTTTCCCGGGTGTTTTACGCCCAGTAGAAATAGATGGTAAAACTTTAATAGACGGCGGAGTGGTCAACCCTGTACCAGCCGATGTCGCACGCCGCATGGGAGCAGACATTGTCATTGCGGTTAATCTTGACGAACAGAAAGGTATTCTTCACCAAAACAAGAGCGCTGGTAATAATATTTATAGCAATCTAATTGGCGCTTTTAGGTTGTTACAGCGCAGTTTGGCCAGACATTCAAGCAGTAGTGCTGATATTATTATCACTCCCGCCGTCCGTCATATTACGTGGAATGAGTTTCGCAATGCTAAATATTTGATTCAAGCAGGCCGGCAGGCGGTTTTGGCGGAGATTAATAGTATAAAAAATTTGATTTTTAAATAGCCTTCAGTTGCTAATTCACGCAAACTGAAGCCATTTTTTTATCTGTTAGTTTTTCTGATACTTGCGCCAGTAATATTGTGATGTCAAAGATTCTCGCGCACTTTTGACTTTTAAATAAAAAAAGGACATAATGGAGATGAAATATGACAGAAGTTAAGACAAAAAAAGTCCTTATTTTTTCATTTACGTATTTTCCATTCGCTGGCGGAGCAGAGGTGGCTTTGCGTGAAATAACAGATCGTATTGGAGGTTTTGAATTTGATTTAATTACCGCCAAAATTAGCCAAGATTTGCCTAATTTTGAAAAAATTGGCAACATCGCGGTTTACCGTGTCGGCCAAGGAAATAAATTAGATAAGCCTTTTTATCCGATCCGGGCTTTTTTATTTTCCCGAAAGTTACATAAAAAAAATCAATACAGTTTAGTTTGGGCCATGATGGCCTCATGGGCTGGAATCGCTGTTCTATTATTCAAATTATTAAATCCAAGAGTAAAATATCTTTTGACGCTGCAAGAGGGTGATTCTGAAGAATTTTTAAGAAAAAGAACTTGGTTTTGGCGGCCTTTCTACGAATTAATTTATAAAAAAGCAGATCATATTCAAGCAATCAGCAGGTGGCTTGAGCAAAGAGCCAAGGATTATGGCTATAAAGGAGATGTTAGCGTTGTGCCGAATGGAGTGGATTTAGAAAAATTCAAAATTCAAAATTCAAAATTCAAAATTAAGAGAGAATTAAATATTAAAGATAATACTAAGATTATTTTTACTGCTTCGCGGTTAGTGGAGAAAAACGATATAGAGACTTTGATCAGGGCTTTTAAGATTTTAGTTTCCGACATTTTAATTTCCAGTTTTTTAATTATCGCCGGTGGCGGTGGTTTAGAAGACAAATTGAAAAAATTAGTATTGGGCTTGGGTATTCAGGACAAAGTGTTTTTTTTGGGACAGTTAAGTCCGGATGAAGCATGGAAATATTATTCTATAGCTGATATTTTCGTTCGGCCGTCGCTTTCCGAGGGGTTTGGTAATTCATTTATTGAAGCGATGGCCGCGAGCCTGCCAATCGTTGCCACGCCTGTTGGTGGTATTCTTGATTTTTTAGAAGACAGAAAGACCGGACTCTTTTGCCGAGTCAAGGATCCGCGAGATTTAGCTGACAAAATTAAAATGATTTTTGAGAATAAAGAGCTATGCCGGACAATCCGAGAAAATGGATTAAGGCTCGCGCGAGAAAAATATGATTGGAATATGATAGCAGAGAAGATTAAAACGATCATTGTGGAACTAATTTAAAATATGTTTTATATCTTTCGGCCGGATTTAATTTAGTAATTTATAATCAGTAATCAATGATTTATGCTTCGTTATTAAGTTTATATAAAAAATATTCACAATTCCTCAAATACTGTGTTGGCGGAGGCACTGCTTTTGTAGTGGATTTTTCCTTGTTATATTTTTTGACAGATATAATCGGTATTTGGTATCTTTGGTCTGCCACCCTGTCCTTTGTCATAGCGGCATTTGTTAATTATCTCATTCAAAAATTCTGGACATTCAAAGTAACACACAAAAAAACTAATAGGATATCTAAACAATTTTTTGCTTTTCTGGCAGTTCAAATAGTGGGTCTTTTTATAAATAACACCGCCATTTATGCTTTGGTAGATCAACTTGATATTTATTACCTGGTAGCTAAAATAATTGCCGCAGCCATTGTTCTTATTTGGAATTTTTGGGCTTCTAAAAAATTTGTTTTCCATCAGACCAATGAAAAATCGGAAATGATCTTGGCCGCTGAAATTTTTCCTCCTGACATTGGCGGTCCAGCCACCTACACCTACCGCCTTGCCGAATATTTGCTCAAAAGAAAATATAAATTAAAAATTATTTGCTATTCTACGGTCTTGCCAGCCCAAAGCAAAGAAGAGTTTGGTAAAAGAATAACCAGAATTTCAAGTTTTATTTCCTTGTCAGTCAAGTATTTTCTCTATTTTTTTAAACTCCTCAATATGGCGCTGCACACCAGAGTAATTTATGCACAAGGCCCGGTTGCCGCTGGTTTGCCGGCTATGCTTGCCAGTATTATTTTACGTAAAAAATTAGTTATCAAAGTTGTTGGCGACTATGCTTGGGAACAAGCACAGACTCTTGGCGCTACGCGCAAATCAATTGATGAATGGCAGAAATATCCTAAATCCGACGCTCCTAGGAAGTCAACTAATTTGAAAATCAAATTTTTAAATTTTATAGAAAAGACAACGGTTAAAAAAGCCGCGGCGATCATCGTGCCGTCGCAATATCTCAAAAGGATTGTTATGGGCTGGGAAGTGCCAGAGAGCAAAATTAAAGTAATATATAATTCCGTTGAATTTGACAAACAAAAAATTTTAAGCAAAGCTGAAGCGCAGAAAAAAATAGGGGTACAAGGCGATTTGATTATTATGGTTGCGCGTCTTGTGCCATGGAAAGGCATTGACTTTTTGATTAGTTTAATGCCAGAACTCAAGAAAATAAATCCAAATTTCAAACTCCTTATTCTCGGCAGCGGAAAAGAAGAAGGAAATTTAAAAAAGTTGATTGTTAGTTTGAGATTGGAAAAAGACGTGATCATGCCTGGCAGGATTGATAACTCTGAAATGTTCAGTTACTATAGCGCGGCTTCAATATTCGTTCTGAATAGTTCGTATGAAGGTTTATCTCATGTGATTCTTGACGCTATGTATTATCGTTTGCCTATTATTGTCACAGATGTAGGCGGCAACGGGGAGCTTATTTTGGATGATTATAACGGTCTTTTGGTGGGTTATAACGACAAAGAAGGGTGGCTTAAAGCAATTAATCGTTTGTGGTTTGATAAAAATTTATCAAAACGTTTGTGTTCAGCTCCATTGGTAAAAATGGATATTTTTAGTTTTGAGAGGATGATAAAAGAAACAATGAAAGTTTTGGAATGTTAGATTATAGTTCATCTGTTTTGATTATCATTGATCGTTGATTTTTATGAAAAATAGTATTTTTTCAACATCAATTGAAAACTGGCTTATCAGCTACGGTGAAATTTTTTTTAGGCCGGAGTCAACTCATGGCGCCAAGATCCATGTAAGTGAAGCGGCTGGCAAGTTGGCTTTTATTTACGAAAAAATAAGAAATACAATTGACTACAAAGAGGACCATTTGATAAGAAAAAGCGCTATTGCCCGCATCGTCAAAAGAGTTCTTACCACAGGCAAGAAAGGTTCGGATTTAGCTTTGCCGTTGATAGAAGAGTTGATTTCCGCAAGATATTTGCCGAATGGCCAAATTGCGGAAACGGCTGTAAATAGAGTAAGAGATATTCTGAACAAATATATTGTGATATATAATGCCATCGTTGATCGCGGCTTTTGCAAAGAAGAGAGCAAGGATTTTTTTGTTTGGCTTGTAAAACTGTTAAGCTCTGAGATTGAGGAGTTTTTGGTTCCTGATCCAGAGAGTAGAATTACGGTTGACGCTATGCAGCGCGTTGTCAGACAGGCTGTTGTAATTGAAAAAAATAGAAAAATTGACGTGACAGAAAAAAATATCCAAATATATATAGCTGTTATGAAATCGCTTTTAAAGGCTGACGAAGTTACGATAGACTATCACCTTATTAAATATTATTTTCCAAACTGGTCTGAACTTGCTTTGCAAGACGCAGAGGGCATTGCCGTTGACGTAAAAAACAAACAAGCTGTTATCAAAAGGCACTACGACCATTTTTTGAATGAGCGGCTTACAAAGGAATTCAAAAAATACGCTGTTGTTTTTTGGATGCTTCAGCAGATTATTGTAGACAACCGTGGCGATTGCATGTCAATTTTCCAAAATCGCAAATTGCTCTCTGATGCCATAGCCAAGGTATGTGCCGCTAAATACAAAACCATCAAAGGCAAAGTCCGACGCGCGATTGTCAGGTCTGTCATCTATATTTTTTTAACTAAGATAATTTTTGGCATATTGCTGGAATTGCCGTTTGACTATTTTATTTTACAAAGTTTGGATTGGCTGCCACTTGGAATCAATGCGATTTTTCCGCCGGCTATGATGGCATTTATTGGTTTGAGCATAAATACGCCAAAGAAAAATAATACTGATGAGATTATCAAAGAGGCTTTCGCCATTGTTTATAACGATGCCGGGCAGGAGCATATTGTTAAACTTCCGAAACACAGAAAAAATTTTACAGGTTTTATTTTAAAATTTTTCTATCTTGTTATGTACGCGGTTTCTTTTGGCGCAATCATCTATGGTCTCCGAAAAATAGATTTCAGCATAGCCAGCATGGCTATTTTTTTGCTTTTTTTGACGATGGTCAGTTTCTTTTCGTTGCGCATTATGAAAAATGCCAGAGAGTTGATTATTTTACGAAAAAAAGAGAACTTTCGCGCCGTCATTTTGACTTTTTTAGCAATTCCCATTCTCCGCGTTGGCAGATGGATTTCGCTTAATTCGTCAAAAATAAATATTTTTATTTTTATTTTTGATTTTATTATTGAAGCGCCATTTAAAATGTTCGTCCGTATTTTTGAAGATTTGATAGTTTATATTAAAGAGAAGAGAGATGAAATGATGTAAAAGAGATAGTGAAGATAGTTTTGCGATTATCTAAATTTTTAAATTTTCCATTTTTCCACATATTGTCCGATTCCTTCCTCATCCATTTTTTTTCTTCTGCTTGGTTTTTTATTAGACCATATAATCAGGTCGTTAAGATTAATTTTATATCTGCCCTGATGCACAATAACACTAAGCTCTTTCTTCCAAACAGCCCGTCTTATTGATCTCTCGCTAACTCCAAAGAACAAAGAAGCTATAGATGGCGAAATTCGAATGTTGCTTGACATTTTTTTGATAAATTAGCTTATTAAATCAACATCTGGGATAACTTTGATTTGATATAATTTGATTATACTAAATTTTTTCATATTGTTTTATATCCAAATTAATCATATTACTAACCGCTAAAGATGTCTAGGCTGTCCTTGACATTTATTTATTTATTGGCTAATATCAGCCGATATCAATTTGTCCACAATAGCTTTGACAAATGAGATTGAGTTTTAATCTTTAAAACTCTTATAAAAATTTGATTTTTGGCATAAAATAAGGTAATGTAACAGTAATTTATATTTTACGTCTTACTAATTTAGAGAAGTCTTTACAATGACCAATTGGAGTGAAAAAAAACTTTCAAGAAATATTGCCCGGGGAGACGAAAAAAGCTTTGCACGAGTTTATGATTTATATGTTAATAAGCTATATAAATTTGTTTTTTTAAAAACAAATTCACGCGAAGCCGCCGAAGAGATTGTCCAGGATGTTTTTATGAAGTTTTGGAAATTTGCGCTGAATAATGGCAAAGATATAAAGAGTATTTCAGCCGTACTTTATAAAATAGCCCGTCATCTGGTTATTGATTATTATCGTTCTTCTTCCGTAGATAAAGCTTTTTTTCAGCTTGAAGAAAATATCTTGCCTGATGGAATTTATGGCAAAGACATTGCAAAAGACATAGACACAGAGTATGACTTGAAAGAAGTTGAACAAGCAATTTCTATTTTGCCCGAGCAGTATCAAAATATTATTATCATGAAATACATTGATGATCTGACGAACAAGGAAATAGCCGAAGCGCTTGATAAAGAAGAAGGGAATATAAGAGTTTTGGCGCATCGAGCGCTTATCGCTCTTAAAAAAATAGTGCTTAAAAATTAATTCATCTTTGGGGTTTTTATCTAATTATTTTTTTAGTTTTTTTGATTGAATTTCAAGTTTTTATCAATATGACAGACAACCTTGTCGGCAAATTAAAAGAAATAGATATTCAAGCTAGTGAAGAATGGAAAACAACTGCCCGCAGTTTTTTGTTATCCCAAATAAAAAACGAAACCAAGATTCAAGAGAACTTTATTGATAGGATTTATCAAGGTTGGCGTAATTTTGCCATTCTAGATCGTTTTGCTTGGAAGCCCGTAAGTATTTTTGTTTTGATCGCTCTCGTTGTTCTTGGCGGTTCAAGTCTGGCAGTAGCTGTCGCGCAAAAATCAAATCCAGGCGACTCTATGTTTTTAGTCAAAAGAGGTATTGAAGAAATACGTTTAGCTGTTGAAAGAGATAATTCAAGAAAAGTTGCCTTGGCTGGATCAATTCTTGCCAGCAGGATGAGTGAGCTCAATTTGGCAGTGGAAACAGAACTTATCGCGGAAGATAGTTTTAAAAAAGACACTATCAGTCTTGCCGTGAGCGAAGTGAAAAAACAGGTTCAAGTGGTCAATAGCAATTTCAACAGATTAAAAAATAATAACCAAGAGAACAATCAAGAAATGGCAGTTGCCGCCATGGGTCTGAATAAAAAAATGATTGGCTATAAGCAGGAATTGAAAGATGTTAAAGAAAAAGTCAATGAAGAGGTTGAAATTGAGATAAATAAAGTGTTGAATGAAGTTGATGATGTTAATGCCGATGTTTTATCCGTTATTGTGGCGCAACGCGCGATAGGCGATACTACAATAGCGGATAATGAAATAGCCGACAGTCTGGAAGAGCATATCTACGGCATACAAAACAAAGCCGAGGAAGTATTGGCTGTTCTTAGCCAAGAGGATGATCAGAGTGATCTCGTTAAAAAAGTCGTTAAAGTCAAAGAAGAGATAGCGCAGGCCGGGGAGGCTTTGAGGGAAGGCCAATATTCGTTGGTTTTAACTTTGGCGAATAATTCCAATAAAATCTTGAAAATACTTTATGGCCAAGTTGATGAAATCATTCAATCACCGGATGAGTTAAACACAGCACAACTAGGAGAAGAAACTGACGAAGAAAATACCAATCCAACCAGTACCGTTGAATCTGTTAGCGATGGCGATATTGAAATATTAGAATCGGAAGAAAGTGATGGATATCGTCAAGACGAACCAATAGAAAAAATAGACGCGGAAGTTGAAGTTAATGTAAGTGAAGATGAATTTGAAATAGGCATACAATAGTATTCAATTCAACGAATAACGAATACTAAATTTTATTGGATTCGTTTAATTTATGTCACATACCTGCGAACGATTGACTCTCAACGGAAAAGCAACAGATAAAAATTTAGATCTATATCAAGAGCATATTCGCCGGTATCATTTTTGTCTGCCTTTCATTAAAAATAAAAAAGTTCTTGATATTGCTTGCGGTATTGGTTATGGAGCGAAATTAATGGCGGATAATCAAGCTTTGGAGGTTTTTGCCGGAGATGTTTCGTCTAGCGCCATTTCCATAGCCAGGAAAAAGTATGTTGCGAATAACCTTCATTTTCAGCAGATGGATGCTCTCGCTATTCCTTTTTCTAATAATTATTTTGACACCATTGTCAGTCTGGAAACCATTGAACATATCGGGCGTTACGAGAGGTTTATGAGCGAGATCAGCAGATGTTTAAAATTTGGCGGGACGTTGGTGTTGTCAACGCCAAACCGAAAGTCTGTTAAGCGGTTAGACGTGAGCAACCAGTTTCATATCAAAGAATTTACCCAAGATGAATTATTGGAACTTTTGGATGTTTATTTCAAAAATATTGAATTGTTCGGGCAAAGAAAATTGAGTCGCCCGGACAAGTTGCAAAAATTATTTAAAAAATTGCACTTTATAATTAATGGGATTCCCTTTTTAGGGGTTTTAAGAGATAATTTGCCTTATTCACTGCGACACAAGATCGGACAAAATATAGATGGTTTGGATGATGATTTTTCAATCAGAAAAATTGAAGATCACCAAGATTTTCTATATTTCATCGCAGTAGCGCGCAAATCTTTACACGCGAGCACACTCGCTGAAAATTTTGCATAAGAATTAAAGCTGATTTGCGAATTTGTCTTTTAAAACCTCTTAAAGAGGTGGGTTAAATGCCTATTTATCAAAGGTCGCTCCCTCGTGTTTTAGCCATGCAATGCGTTGATAAAGTAATAAAAATCAGCGCGACTATTCCTTGTTTCAGGAAATTGATGGCTAAAATATGAGGGAGTAAATAGGCTTATAGATTCCGCGCTATTCACATTTATTCCGCGACGCGGATTTATCAAGGCGCGGGAAATTAATTTTCAAGATTATTAAGTTTTTGCTGCAGAGCCGCTGTTTTTATTAGGTCGACAAAATAAAAGCTGTCTGCTCAATGACCAGTATAAACCATAATTTTTGAAATAAATAAAAAGTTATAATTTATGATAAAAAAAGGTTTTATCGGATTCATGGCTTTGGCTATGATTCTAACAATGGCTGGCAGTGTAATTCTTCCAGCCAGAGCCGCTTCTGACGGTGATTTGGTCAAAATGGACGGTTATCCAGCCGTTTATTACCTTAATGGCGGCAAAAGATATGTTTTCCCAAATGAGAAAACATATAAAACTTGGTATTCAGATTTTTCAGACGTAGTTACAATTTCGCAAAGCGAGATGGAAACATATCCATTGGGCGGAAATGTGACTTATCGTGCTGGCGCCAAGTTGGTCAAAATACAAACCGTTCCAACGGTTTACGCTATTGAACCAAATGGCACTCTGCGATCAATTCTTAGTGAAGCCAACGCGGCTGTCTTGTATGGCACAAATTGGAACAAGACTATTGATGATGTTCCGGATGCTTTTTTTGTTAATTATACTGTTGGCGATGATATGGAAGCAGG
>PEXX01000044.1 GCA_002778965.1 Candidatus Kuenenbacteria bacterium CG08_land_8_20_14_0_20_37_23
TTTACCCCCTGACGAGGGGTCATTGTTCTACAGTCTAATTAATAGAAACTTTTTCAGATAAAATACAACCAATTATTCCACCATAATCGTCTTTAAACATTATACTTTTCCCTGGTCTTTCTTCTTGGATTTTTAATCCAAGCACATCTTGGTAAAACTCTTTAGTTGCTTCTAGGTCTTTAACTTTAATGGCAATATGATTTAATTTTGGTGTTTTTATTTTTCTCATATTTAACATTTTTATCAACCAATTCTTTTACTTTATATCTTAATTTTTTCCAAAAATTAATATCTGTGATTCTTTTAAGTGTATCTATATCATTTATTCCAATCCACAAAGGTTCTTCATACTCAGCAATCTCGCCAAATGCATGAGGGAGCCTAATCAATATTCCATTAGGAGTTGTTTTGTGAGCTCCATCGACATTTGCTAGGTATTCTAAACTGTGAAAGCCTAAATTTAAATTCGGAAGTTTTGGCATGAAGGCAGCAAAAGAAGTTGGTCGAACAGCTGCATCGGTTGTTCCTATATGCGGTTCACTCAATAGAGAAAATAAGACTGTAGTGTAAATTAGGCTCACAGATTGTTGCATATCATGAATAAATTTATATGGTCTGTCTGCCACCATTGAAATTTTAACACCAAGTTCCCGCAATAGTTTAAAGCTTCTAGCTAAGGACGGAGCCCATGCTTCGAGTATTTGCGTATCAGAAATATTATTTACTCCGTCATATTCTTTCAATTTTTTTTGCATATCGCCTTGAAAACAAAGTACCCCTTCTTCTAGCGGTGTTTGACTTTGAATTTCTATTCCAAAACCTGCTTCATGGAGTGTCATAATAGTATAAACTGCCTCTGGTGTGATAAATGCGGGATGCGGAAGATTACAAACAAATTTTATAGCTTTTCCAGTTTCTTTATAAAATTGTTTTAATGCCTCTAAAAATTCCAGTTGAATAAGCCTAAATGACTCTCCTAAAAATAGATCACCAGTACATATTCTAAAAAATTTCAAAAATTTGGCTTTTTTCAGTCCCTCTATAATTTTTAACCATTCGTCTAAGTCTATATCCATTGGTTCGCCGCCAGAAAACAGAATATCTTCTGGAGGATTTTTCTCTTTATTCCATCTCCTGACTAATAGTTTTACCTGCTCGGATGGAGGAAGAAAATATATCGCAGATTCACTTCCATCTGGATTAATGGCCTTAAACTGCTTTAATTCCCTTGTTTGCTCTCCTCTGTAACATCTGGCACAACCAGCAGTGCAATAAGCCACTGTTTGGAGGATTGCTAAATAAGTTCCATGTTCTATTTTACGAGTTGCCAAATAAACTAATTTTCCATTTTTTTCATCTAAAACTAAATGCTCTCGTCGCTGAACACCAAAGGGGTCTTTTATAAATTTTTGTTCTATCTCTGGTAAAAAATTTCTAACCGCTTCAGAAAACATAATCGAAGAACATAAATTAAGGGGTCTGATACTCAAATCAAAATTTTCTAAAACATTTTTAATTCCCTTAACCTTTCCTTTATAAAATTTTCTAAATAATCTGAAAAATAAATCATAGGTAGGCTCAAGTTGAGGATTGTAAATACCTCTTATTGGGAGATGTAATCTATATTTAAAAACAAAGTTTGTATCATACTGCCAACTATGAGAATCCATTCCATACTTCATCACAAGGTGCAAGAGTTTTGAGTTTGGTTTTGGCAATTCAACGCCCATTGATTTACATTTCGCAATAAGTTCTTCTCTACTTACAATTTCACTTTGTTCTTTTTTTGATAGGTTTAACTTTGAAGGCAAGCTTTTGATCCAAGCAGCTCGTACGGCGTCAATTACTTGAGAAAGATTTGCGTCTTTTTTTCTGGCTATTTCAGCGATTTTGGGCAAAACCAGATAGAAGCCCGTTTCCTCTTTTTTCTGTTTCTCTTGTTTTTTTGAATTTATATTTACCATATTTTACTCTTCTTTAGAATGATATTGACAAGAAGAATATGGAGAGATTGTTTTTCCAACATACCTCAAATATAATTCTTCTGTTAACTCTCTAACCTTTGCAAATTTTCCATTTTTAACACTCTTGATAACAATTTTTTTAATTGGATGACCCATTTCATCAAACACGCTTTCTCCTGTGGGTCCAAAATAATGGATTCCATAAAATTCATTCTTTAATGACTCCCTATCTTTTTGATCCCAAGTTCTAAGTGCTTTAGCAATAATTTTAATTCCTTCATAAGCCAAGGCAGCAAATCCTTCTGGCTCTCTTTTATATTTCTTTTTATAATCTTTCCTAAATTTAACATCAATTTGATTTTTATGGTCTTGTACGTAATGATAAGGATAAATTACACCTTCTGCTGATTTTTTCAGCTGGGCTATTATATTAGGATTCTCAAACGGAATACTCGCTAAAAATTTAACTTTTAGTTTTAATTTTTTAGCTTGTTTAAGTAATGGAACAATCTCTGTATAAGCAGGTATAAATACTGCCTTGGGTTTTTCTTTTTTAATCTTATACAATGCAGTTCTAAAATTAGTTTCTCCTTGACGGAATCCTATGCTAGAAATAATTTTTCCACCAAAATTTTCAAAAAGGGTTTGAAAAGTATTTGCTTGTGTAATCCCAAAATCATTCTTTACATGTAAGATACTAGCCTCTTTGATTTTTAAATCAAAGTATACAAAAGGAACAAGCTTTTTTATATAATATTCAGCTTGGGGTTGTATACTAAACACATATCCGCCTGTTCTTTTAAGTTTAGGAGCGATTGCTTCTGCAAGTATTACTGTCTTTGTTTTGCTAGCAATGGGGACTTGTGCTGAAACGCATGAGGAAACCCATGAACCAAAGACTATCGGAACTTTCAGTTTTTGGCAGAGTTTTTTCATCCCTAAAAGAGCTTTTTTAGGATTAGCCGAATCATCTTCGTATATTATTTCTAAATTTTTTCCATTAATACCGCCTTCTGCATTAATTTCTTCTTTCCCTAATTCTAAAGATTCTTGAATCCATTTACCGTAGATTGAGACCTTTCCACTAAGTGGCAAAATAGCCCCTATAGATATTTGTTCCTTTATTTTTTCATTGTTTTTTTGTTTCATATTATCTTCTTATTTAAACAAAGTAATAAATTTGGTATATATATTTCGTTTTTGAATTTTAGTCTATTAAAAGATGCCCTGTCTTTTTTATAATTATAACAAAAATTTCTGATTTTGGACAAGCTGTCGCGTAAGCGATTCGGCGGAGAGTTTGCATTTCACTTAATGTGGTGGCTAGGTGAAGCCTTGACGAGTGGATCCTGTCAGGAAGAGAGCGAAGAAGCTCTCTGTCTGACTGGCAGGGCAGGTGCCCGTGAGAAAGTTTTTGGTCGAGGTAGTCCGTAGGGACTTAACCGAGCCGTCTAGCCTGTGTTATCCGAAGTGGCGCTGAGCTTTTGACCCAAACCTGGCCACCACATTATCCAAAATGGAACAAAGCGAGCGATGTCCGCCTAACCTATTGCTCTATATTCGAAGTTCTGCGGAGTGAAGCGTGGTAGAATTTAAGCGTAGGCCTTTGTGAAGTCGCAGCCGGATATAGCGTGTTAAGTGAGGTGAGGGCGAAGCCCGAAAGTGCAACGTGCCGACCGAACGAAGTGATGGAAAGCTTTGGGTTTATGGGTTCGCCTTAATCCTATTAACATCATCAACAGAAATCCAAGCAGACATTGCGCCAAATCCGGATTTATCAATTTCAAATGGCTTAATTTTTTGCGGATTTTTCAAAAAAATTAACATGCAACACTTCTTATTTTTGAACATCTCAAAAAATTCTGGAATTTTATCAATACCCAAACCGTCAGCTTGACCATATTTGTACAAAATTTCTTTGACTTTTTCTGGAGTTAAATCAGAAAATTGAATCACTTTTTCAACTTCTGTTTTTATGGTAACAGGATCACGAGAATCTTTGAAATAAACAATTTCACCAGATTTAATTCTGTCCCAAGGAGCATATTTTATTTTATACCATCTTGATTCAATTTTCTTTTGTCCTACCAGAATTTTTTGAGTCAATTCCCAAGATTTTCTCATTATTGCAACATGTTCCATAATCTAGTTATTTTTTGTGAACTTTATAAAATAATCGAAAGGCGAACACGGTTAAAAACTCAAAATTTCATATAACGTTTGCGTGTATCTGAAGTTTTTCTGGAGCGGAGCGGAAGAAAAATTTGGGTGAGCGGCGAGCCGAACCCCGAACCGTATATCCCTTGTTATACGACCCGAACAGAACGAAGTGGAGTGAGAGCGCAGCGGGGTGCGAAGCGTAGCGGAGTGAATTCAAAAAATATTTTTCGTTCTTCCTCACTATGATAGACTTTCTTCGTTAATTTTAAATTTGATTTTTGATAATCCAAGCAATATCTTCCTTTGCTTTTATTATATTTCTCATGCCTTGCCCAACAGGGTAGTATACGGGAAAAACCTTAAAAGTATTTCCACTAACTTTAATATTTTCGTGCTTCTTTCTATAATCTGAAACTTTTATATTTTTACCCAGTAAAATTGAGCTTACCTGATTTCCAAAAGTTATGATAATTCGTGGATTAAGAATATTAATTTCTTCTTTAAATAAATCTAAGTACTCCCTAAAAACATCATCTCTAATAGGTCTTGCGTCTATCTGTGTTGCCTTGGACAAATTAGTGATGTATATGGAATTAGCACTAACTTTTGTATAAACTTTATCTGCAAATTTATAATCCCAATCGCTTGGTTTTTTTTCATTAATTTCATTGAAAAAATTTTCTTCGAAAAAACCAAGTTGAAAAAACATTTTCCATACATTTTTTGTGCCTATCCAAGGCGCTTTTAGGCCGAGCCATTTTTTATCTGATGCTACATTTCTACCAGTGGGGTTCATAAATACTAAGCACACTTTAGGATTATTAATTTGTCCTGCGCCATAAATCGAGTCCAGATTTTTATCTCCGTGGATATGCTGTAATTCATCAAATTGTCTTAAGAGCTTTTTAATCTGCATGTCTATTAAATACTAGATAAAGTTTATAATTATCGTGTTTTTTAAAATCAAATTTATTCCCATTTGAAAGCCTGTCATTCATTATTCTCCTTTAGAAAAATATTTTTAATAAAAAAATTATCCATTTCGCCTCGCTTATAAAAATGCAAATCAGTAAAAACAAAATTACCCCTTGGTTTTAATTGGTTATATATCTCCTTAAAAATTTTTCTAATCTTAGTTTTGCTGTTTATCGTTAAAAAAAATTGAACTGCCAAAGCCACATCAAACTTTTGTTTAATGTGCTTATTAATACTTTCAGCGTCTCTGCATGTAAATTTTATTTTAGGATATTTTTTTTAGCTATACCAATCATGTCTATTGACGAATCAATGCCAGTTAATTTTGTGCCTCTATCAGTTAAAACTTTTGCGATCTGGCCTCCACCGCAACCAATATCTAATATATCTTTATTCTTGACATCTCCAAAAAATTGAGTAAGTGCAGGTATCAAAAAATACTTATGTCTTAACTCATAAACTTGCTGATATGTTGTAGCATATTGTTCCCAATAATTTTTTTATGTTTTCTCATAAAATTTAAATTGGCAGTAAATGATTTCCTGTCCAAACAAACTCTTGTGGTTTCTCCACGCCTGTAAAATCATCATTTGACAGACAGTAAGCGCCTGCATGTGAAAAAATTAATATATCTCCTATCCTAATTTTCGGAAGCACATATTTGCCAAACGTATCGCAAGAGCTTGGCGATGATCCCACAATCAGATATTTTTTTGTCTCTATTTTTTGCTTTTTAAAAACAACACAAGGGAGTTCTATGACATATCCTGAAAGAATTCTGTCACGTACGCTACTAAAGACTGAGCAATTTATAACAGCAACATCAATTTTTCCGTGGTTGCTTATTATGTCATTGACTCTCGCAAACAAATAACCTGCGGGTCCAACGATGTATCTACCCGGTTCTATTATAAATTCAAGGGAAGGGTTCGGTTTCTGAATTTTCCTTATGGCAGGAATGATTTTCTCCGCAAAACTTTTTATTGTAGGAACAGAATTTTTGTATTGAATAGGAAAACCACCCCCTAAATTTAAATAGCGAAAATTAAAGTTATTTTGTTCAAAGATTCTGGATAACACTTTGATACCCTTTTCTATCGATAGAAGGTCCGTGTTTTGGCTGGCGATGTGGGCATGCAATCCGACTATTTCTAGACATTTTGATTTGCGGGGAAGTCCTTTGAATTCTTGATAATCCAAGCCTAGACCAGTATTTACTGTTTTAAAAAAAGTATTTTTCGGTAATGATTTAGTGTCTATCCTCACTCCAATTTGTAATTTTTGTCTCTGTTTTGTAGCAAGTTCTTGCACCATATCATATTGAGATCGGGAATTGATTATCAGATGAACACCACCATGAATGACTTCTTTTAAGTCTTTTTTGGTCAAATTTCTAGAATTGAAAAATATTTTGAAAGGTTTTTTGTTGGTTAATTGTTTTACTTGCCGAAGGTGATTAATAGAGGTGACTTGGAATGAACAATCCAAATCACGCATTGTTTGTCCTAAGGCGGTATTTGTTTTATACGAATAAGCTATGGTAAATTTTTTTACGACATTTTTAAACAAATTATCCAGTGATGTTTTCTGTCTTTTGATAACATCTACATCATAAATAACCATTGGTATTCGGTGGTCGTTCACAGTTAATATTTTATGGATTGTTTTATTGTCCATTTGATTTATAATAAATCGTTTTTGCTTGCATAGCGATAGCGGAGCAAGTAAAAACATCTTAATGTATTCCCCTCTTAAATAAAATAAAAAATCAAATTTTCGTCGTGGTTAACAGGTTAAATGTCGAAATTATCAGAAAAGATAAAAAATTTATTTCGTACGTATCCTAGTATGCGAAGTTTCGCCCTTGGGTTTAGCGGGAAAAACTTTGATAATCGGAATTAATTGTTAACTGAATTATTCTTGAATTATTAGTAAGCGAAAAGGGCGAAATTTGGGTGAAAAAGTTTTGCACTCATTATTATTCTTAAATAATCGCAAAACTTTTGAACCGCATACTCGGTGTTGTGCGATGTAAATTTTTTATCTTCATCTTTAATAGTATAAATTTTATCTGTTCTAAAAGAAAATTTGATTTTTTATCTTGGCTCAAAAAAGAGGGTAAGGGGTGAATTTTTTGAGCCAAGACACCCTTAAGAATTTGTTCAATAGATGAACAACAGCATAATCTAATTGCCAAAATCAAGTTCGATTTGAGTATCATGCGGGCGGATATATTTAGGATCAGGTCCAATAAGATTAAAAGTTGCTTCGCAGTATATTGTGATTTTTTTTTCTTGATGCTGGTTAGTCGTTTCGGCATTAGAGACAATAACATGCCACTTACTGTACAGCCTTTGCGGGTCTCGTATTTTTTTCACATTACCAAGGCGTTTAAAATAAATATTGATTATTGTTCCATCACGAGTAATTGATTGTTTATATTCTATGTTGAATTTAGCGGTTTTAAATCTATTTTCTAGTCCTAGTTTAGTAATATGCTGGATAAACGCCTGTTCTATATAACCATGTAATTTACCACCCCCGACATGATTCTCCACGCCTGCTCGCATGCTTATTTGTAATTGCTCATCAAATTTATTGAGCTTAAGTAAAATTTCCACGGCTTTTTCAAAAGCAGAATACACTTTTTGTTTATGTTCAGGGTTTTCGTATATCTGGTCTCTTTTCGGATCGCAACCCAAAGGTTGTTCTTTCGTAAGATAATTTTTATTAAATCTTAACCCCGCCGCTTGAGGCGGGGTAATTGATTGTTTCTGCTTTTTAATCGTTTTAAATTCAC
>PEXX01000030.1 GCA_002778965.1 Candidatus Kuenenbacteria bacterium CG08_land_8_20_14_0_20_37_23
CGGTCGATGTCTTTTAAATGCGAGACCGAATGAACCGTTAACAGTTAATGCTCTTAATTATTTAAACAAACGTCTGCAGGATAGTGTTAAGATTAGAGATATAATTATCGGGATTAATGATATGAAAAAATTGACCCGCCAGTATGTGGAGGATTTTTTCGCACTATTACATGATATTGATCAAAAAATTACTGAGCATGGGTCAAAATTCATAAAGAACAAAGAAAATATTTTTATTCATTGTCATTCGCGCACTGTAGAAAATATTCTAATCCGGGCAAAAAAAGAATATAAGAAAAAGTTTCATGTTTACAACGATGAGACGCGGCCTTTATTCCAAGGTAGAATTACTTCAAAAAGTTTAATTAAGAATAAAATACCAAATACGATGGTGGTTGATCCCGCGGCTCCATTTCTTGTTTCAGACGCTTCCGGCGATGATATTAAAATCCATAGAGTATTTTTGGGTTTTGACGTTATTTTGCCAGATGGCTCAGCTTTAAATAAAATTGGCAGTTTTGGGATAGCACTTACCGCTTATGACTCAAAAATTCCGATTTATTTATGCGGTTCATTGTTAAAATATAGTCCGGACAAAAAAATGAAAATTGAACTGCGCCGCAGCAGTGAAATTTGGCCGCATAGACCAAAAAAGTTGGAAATTATTAATTATGCCTTTGACAGAATTCCAGCCAAGTTTATTCTTGGCTATATTACTGAATTTGGCATCATTAAGCCAAATGATATGGAAAATGTTGTAAAGAAAAATTATCGGTGGATTATAAATAAATATATAAATGGAAGATAAATAGAAATTAATAAACTACAAACTTGATACTGCTGATTCAGTTTAAACTTACAGTTTGAATCATAAAATCTGGTCAACAATACTGAAACATCCAAAATTTTGTTAAATTTCCAAACTATTATTTTATTTTTTAAATTTTTTATGTCCAGATCCCCATATCTTAAACTAAATACTAAGCCAGCGCTCCAAGGACATTTGTTGACTGTTTATTATTTGGAAAGCGATTTGCCACTGTCTGAAGCAGCTGTTAAAATCGCCGAGGAATCTTCCATCGGCACCTGGACTGATTTAGCCACTTTGAATAAAAAGACACAAGCAAAACTTGGTCCAAAGATTTATTGTTTGGAAACGAAGAATAGAATTGTTAAAATTGCCTATCCTTTGGATTTATTTGAACTGGGCAATATTGCCCAATTGCTCTCTGCTTTGGCCGGCAATATTTTTAGTATGAAGGTGATTAAAAATTTGCGATTGTTAGATATTCAGTTTCCACAAAAATATCTTAATTCTTTTTTAGGTCCGGCTTTTGGCATCCAGGGCGTAAGAAATTATCTGCGAATTTATAATCGTCCGCTTATTGGTTCTATCATCAAACCCAAGGTCGGCTTATCGGCCAAAGAGCAGGCAAAATTATCATATAATATTTGGCTTAATGGCATTGATTTAGTCAAGGATGACGAGAATTTAACGGATATGAGGTTTAATCGTTTTAGCGATCGTGTGCGGGAAGTCTTGAAATTAAAAAAAATAGCAGAAGCTAAAACCAAATCAAAAAAAGTCTATGTGTTTAATATTACCGGTCCAGCTGACCTGATGCTTAATCGCGCTAAAGTAGTCAAAAAATTGGGCGGCAGGGCTGTTATGATAGACATAGTTTCTTGCGGCTTGGATAATGCACAATTTTTGAGAAAACAGAATCTGGGTTTGATTTTGCATGGGCATCGAGCGGGACATTCTATGTTTACCAAAAATCCGCGTCATGGTATGGCGATGCTTGTTTTGGCAAAATTGGCTCGGCTGGCTGGCATTGATCAGTTGCATACCGGCACAGTGGTCGGTAAAATGGAGGGCACGGCAGAAGAGGTTTTAAGTATTGATGAAATAATTAAGGAAGACTGGTTCGGTGTTAATAATGAACCAACTAATTGGGCGCGTATTAAACCGATCTTGCCAGTTGCTTCCGGTGGTCTTCATCCTGGTTTAGTCCACAAATTAATTAAAATTCTCGGGAATGACATAGTGATTAACTTCGGCGGAGGACTGCATGGCCATCCAGACGGATCCATTGCCGGAGCCAGAGCTTGTTGCCAAGCGCTTGAGGCAGTGGAAAAGGGTGTAGGTCTTGAAATATACTCACAAGAACATATTGAATTAAAAGCAGCTCTTGATTATTGGCGATAGTTTTGCAACTGTTTTTATTTGTTAGCGGCTGATTATTAATTGCCAATCAGAAAACGCATGAAAATGTTTTATAGATCAAAAAGACTTGATTTTCAATCGGGAGGCGATCCGATAGTTGTTATCCGCGAGAAAGAAGCTGAAAATCAGGGTATTATGCCTGGTGATAAGGTTTTTTTACAATGGAATAAAAAAAAATCAATCGTTGCCATTGTCCAATACACCAACAGTAAAGTCAATTTTGGTGAGGTCGGTCTTTTCAAAGAAATTTGGCAAAAAAAAGACATTATTGATGGTGATGTGGCGAAAGTTGCGCTAGAGTCTCGTCCGGAATCAATTAAGGCCATTAATAAAAAATTGTTGGGGCATAATTTGAGTTATGATGAAACTTATTCCATTATGGCTGATATTTCATCCGGCAAATTGGGTAAAATTGAGACTACTTATTATGTGGCTTCTGGTTTTGCTAAGGCATATACAATGCTTGAGCTTTATTATATGACTCGCGCTATGGCTATGTGCGGCGAGATGATAAATTCTAAAATTAAAGTCGTTGATAAACATTCAATCGGCGGCATTCCTGGTAACCGTACTACGATGATTGTTATTCCCATCATTGCTTCGCTTGGCCTATATATCCCAAAAGCATCATCGCGTGCTATTACTTCGCCATCCGGTACTGCCGATACCATGGAAGTTTTAGCTCCAGTTGAGCATCCAGTTAAGAAAATTAATGAAATTGTCAGAAAAACCCATGCTTGTCTTGTTTGGGGAGGTGGAGTGAATCTAGCTCCGGCAGATGATAAAATCATTAGAATTGAAAAGCGGCTATCGCTGGAAACCCATGACAAGATGATAGTTTCTATTATGGCCAAAAAAGTAGCCATGGGAGTTGATTACCTGATTATTGATTTACCATACGGAGAAACAGCGAAAGTTCATAGTTTAAAAATTGCGCAAAAAATAGCCAAGAAATTTGTTTCTCTTGGTAAGATGTTTAATATCAAAGTTAAGGTCATTACTACACAAGCCAAAGAGCCAATTGGCGCTGGAATAGGGCCGGCCCTTGAAGCTCGAGATGTTTTGCGCGTTCTTCAGCGCCATGAGTTACGGCCGCTTGATCTTGAGAGGAAGGCTGTTCTTTTAGCTGGCAAACTTTTAGAGCTTAAAAAATTTTGCCGCCGAGGTCATGGAAAAAAGATTGCCGAGAAACAGCTCCTTGTCGGAGCCGCATGGGAAAAAATGTCGGAGATTATAAAAGCGCAGGGTGGCTGTTCAACCATTAAGGCGGACGAAGTGGCTATTGGCGCGTTGCATTATGAGATTCACGCCAAAAAATCCGGTCGTATAGTTCATCTAGACAACCGCGCAATTAATGAGATATGCGTCAATTTGGGAGCGCCTCATGACAAAGTATCCGGCATTCATATGCATTGTCGCTTGTATGATAAAATCAACAAAGGAGCGAAGCTTTATACTTTATATGCTGAAAGCCAAGGCAGGCTTGACTTAGGCCGCCTTGCTGCTAAAAATAATACTGTCGCAGACATCAAATAAAAAATATGGATAATCCAACCCAAAAAACAATAGAAGAATACATTGATGAGAAAAAGATTTCTCAGGATAAAAAGGAAAAGGTCATCCTTGCCATTACTGATTTGATCTACCGGCGCAATCAGAAGGTTATTCAGTTAGAAAAGGATAGCGATGACATCAAGCGCCAGCAATATCTGCGTTCCATCAAGGAATATGATGATATTATTGGTAGCAAAATCGTTCAGATCATTGACGGCCATCAAATAGATCACGCTTATGAGTTCTAAGCCAGTCTTATTGGTTATTCTTGACGGCTGGGGCGTTGCTGCCCCAACTGCCGGCAACGCTGTTACCAGTGCAAATTTACCTTATTGGGATTATTTGCTTAAAAATTTTCCCACTACATTGTTACAGGCTTCAGGTCCGGCTGTTGGTTTGCCATGGGGCAAAATGGGTAATTCGGAAGTGGGACATTTAACAATTGGCGTCGGGCAGATTTTTTTGCAAAGCCTTGATAAGATAAATAAGCAGATTGCAAGCGGAGAATTTTTTAATAACCATGCATTTCTCAAAGCCATTAATCACGTCAAAAATAATAATTCCAATCTGCATTTGCTTGGACTTTTGGGCGATGGAGGAGTTCACGCGCATCAAAACCATATTTCAGCTTTGCTGGAGATGGCTGGCAAAAACAGTTTAAACAACAATACTTGGTTACATTTGTTTTTGGATGGCAGGGATACGTCAAAAGATGAGGGTATTATTTTTCTTGAAGAGTTGTCTGCGGAGATCAATAAATTCGGCTGTGCTCAAATAGCTAGTTTGGCCGGACGTTTTTACGGAATGGACAGGAATAGAAATTGGGAGCGCACCAAATTATCATTTGATGCGATGATTGGCGTGTCTCGTAATTTATGCGAAAATCCAGCGGAAGCCATTCGCGACTCGTATAGTAAGAAAATATTTGACGAGGAATTTTTGCCAATAACCATTGCTAAGCATGGCAAACCACTGATAAAAATATCTGATAATGACGCAGTTATTTTTTTTAATTTTCGTTCTGACAGGGCGCGCCAGATGACGCAAGCTTTTGTTGAAGATAAATTCAGCGGATTTGACCGTGGTGCCAAATTGAGCAATTTACTATTTGTCGGTTTTGCAGAATATAGAAGAGATTTACCAATGGAAGTCGCTTTCCCAAAGCTTGTGATTGATAATCCTTTGGCCAAGATATTAAGCGACAAAGGCCTAAAGCAGCTGCATATTGCAGAAACTGAAAAATATGCGCATGTTACTTTTTTCTTGAATGGGTTGAACGAGGACGCTTTTGCCGGAGAGGATCGTATATTGTTGCCATCGCCGTCAGTGATAAGTTATGATGAAAAACCTGAAATGTCATCTTTTGAAATTAAAAAGAGTATTATAGCCGGTCTTAATCAGGATAAATATGATTTTATCGTTGCTAATTTTGCCGCTCCAGATATGGTAGGGCACACGGGTAATTTTGATGCTTGCATTAAGGCGCTGACGGCTGTGGACCAATGTCTATCGGAAATAATAGAAGCTGTGATGAGAAAGGGCGGTCAGGCTTTAATTACGGCAGACCATGGAAATATTGAAGAGGTGATCAATTTAGAAACCGGCGCCATAGACAAAGAACACAGCAATTTTCCAGTGCCAATGATTTTGGTCAGGGATGAATATCGCGGCAAATTCCATTCTCATAAAAATTCAGAACTATATACGGCGAAGATAAAAGGAGCTTTGGTTGACATAGCGCCGACAATTTTGGCTATGCTCGGGCTGGAAAAACTGGGCAAAATGGTTGGCATTGATTTAAATAAAGTTATCAGATCACAAAAATAAATGGAGGAAGAAATGGAAAAATTATTAGTTGTTATTTAAAAAGTAGATAAATAAGCATAAGCCCGTCGTTATTTGGCTGGTTTATTTTAACTTGGCAGGACGAAGATTTGTCTTTTTTCTATATTAGTGGTAATCTTAATGAACTTAGATACTTATCAGTAAATTGAAAAAAATTATGAAAAAATATATTTTTCTTTTCGTTTTGTTGTTTATTATTGCTGGCTTGGCAACTGGCTGTGGCAAAAAAGCGATTGATAAAATTAATTTTGATCTGTATGTCATGAGCCAATGTCCTTATGGATCACAAGCTGAAGATTTGGTTTATAGTGTAATCGGCGATTTTAAAGAATATATAAATTTTAATGTGGAATATATCGCGGCTGATAAAGGCGACGGCAGTTTTGAATCTTTGCATGGCGCTTCAGAAGTTGAAGGAGATATTTATCAGTTATGTGTCAAAAAACAGGATCCTGATAAATTCTGGGATTATATCAAATGCCAAAATAAAAATTATCAAGACTTGAAATTAAGTTTTGAGTCGTGCGCCAAGGAGAATGGCATTGATTACGGTATTCTTAAAACTTGCGCCGATGGCGAAGATGGCAAGCGGCTTTTGAGCGACAGCATAAAAAAATCTGAAGCAGTTTCGGCCGCAGGTAGCCCAACTTTTTATATTGACGGAGAACGTTACGCTGGCCCACGAACAGAGATTAATCTGCAAAGGAAAATTTGCGAAAAGACCGATAATACTCCTAAAAAGTGCAAGGATTTGTCGCAAGACAAAGAATTTACCGCACATTTGATTATTGACTCCCGATGTACAAAGCCGGAATGCGAGACAGTTGCATTAAAGGATCAGTTAAAAAATACTTTTTCCAAAATTATTTTTGCTGAACTTGATTATGCGACAGATGATGGTAAAAAGTTTTTTACTGATAATGGTTTGCAATTTTTACCAGCCGTTCTTTTTGAAGAAGAAGTTAAAGAAGCTGATAATTTTTCTCAAGTTGAAAAATATTTAACGGAAGTAAATGGTTTGTATAGCCTGAATATTGGCGCCATACATAATCCTGTTATGGAAATTTGCGATAATAATATTGATGATACCGACAATGGGCTTGCAGATTGCGCTGACGCTGATTGCGAGAGTTTTACCGGCTGTCGTGCTGAAATTAAGGGCCGGCTCGATGTTTTTGTTATGAGTCAATGTCCTTATGGGACACAGGCGCTTGATGCCATGCGGGAAGTTATGAAAAATTTCGGCAACAGCATGGATTTTCATGTTAACTATATTGCCAATGAAAATACTGATGGCACTTTTGCATCGCTTCACGGCCAGGGAGAAGTGGATGAAAATATACGCGAACTATGCGCGGCTAGATATTATCCCACTAGCTATATGGATTATATATGGTGCCGTAACAAAGACATTACTGGCGATTACAAAATATGCTCAGCCGATTTCCCAAAAATTACTGCTTGTTCAACTGGCACGGAAGGAGCAGGCCTGCTCAAGGAAAATATAAAATTGGCTAACACGATTGGAATCGGCGCCAGCCCGACGTGGATGGTGAACAATCGTTATCAATTTAACGGCATTGACGCTGAAACAATCAAGACTAATTTTTGCCAGTATAATAATGTTGCCGGTTGTGAGAGTGTTTTGAGCAGTCAGACCAATGTTCCGGCCGGATCGTGTAATTAGGTAGGTTTGACGAGCTATTTGTGAATATTGTATAATTATAAATATGGGGAATATAACGAAAAAAGACATTGAGGAAATTATAAAAAGAACTGCCGGCGTACTTTTAGAGGACATTAGTTCAAAGTTTGATGTATTTGGAGAAGCATTGGATTATGTAAGGCAAAAAGTTGACAAGCTGGAAGAAAAAATAACAAAGCTGGAAGAAAAAATAACAAAGCTGGAAGAAAAAATAACAAAGCTGGAAGAAAAAATAACCAATATTGAGATTGATATTGCTTCTATTAAGAATGAGTTAATAGAAATTAAAGAAAGATTAAATGAAAAAGTTGATCGTTATGAATACTTAGAATTAAAGAAAAGAGTTGATAAGTTGGAATATTATATTAAAAGATATATAGTCAGGAAAACTCCAGTTGCCGTATAATTTTTAAGCATTCAACCGCCCTTGATTTTAAGGGTGGTTTTTTGTATATTTATCAAATTTAGGTATAATAAAAGCAGACCAATTATTTTTTTAAGCATATGCAATATATCAGGAATTTTTATCAAATCTCCAAAAAAGACACAGCTATGGCCGGCGGCAAAGGCGCTTCGCTCGGTGAGATGATGAACGCTAAAATTCCGGTGCCGATGGGTTTTGTGGTTATTGCTCCCGCTTTTGAACGATTTCTTGGGGAAACCGATCTCTTGACAGCTATTCAAGCAGAGCTTAATAAAGTGAATTATGCAGACACTAATTCAATTGATCGTTATTCTAATGTGATTCGCGATCTGATCAGCCGCGCCAAATTTCCGGATGATCTGAAAGAAGAAATCACGGCTGGATTCAAAAAACTCAAAACAACTTTGGTAGCCGTGCGCAGTTCAGCCACTGCTGAAGATTCCAAAACCGCGTCCTGGGCCGGCGAGTTGGAAACTTATTTGAACACCGATGAAAAAAATTTAATTAGCAACGTTAAAAAATGCTGGTCATCACTCTTTACCCCCAGGGCGATTTTTTATCGCCACGAAAAAAAATTACTCAAATCAAAAGTCTCTGTCGCGGTGGTGGTGCAAAAAATGATCCAGTCCGACGTCTCGGGCATTTGTTTTACAGTTCACCCGGTCACCCAAGATAAAAATCAGCTGATTATTGAAGCCGGCTTTGGATTGGGTGAAGCGATTGTCTCCGGGCAGATCACGCCGGATAGTTATGTGCTTGACAAGCGCGGCTGGTCCATCATGGATATTAATATTTCAAAACAGGAAACTAAGATTGAAAAGATTAAAGGATTAACTAAGACGGTTCAGGTACCTAAAGTCGATCAGGAAAAGCAAAAACTTCCCGGCAAAAAAATTATTCAGCTCGCCAAACTTTGCGGCCAAATTGAAAAGCATTATGGCTTCCCGTGCGATATTGAATGGGCAATGGAAAAAGATAAGTTATACATCACGCAGAGCAGACCAATAACTACGTTATAATTTATGCGCTGGGTAAAAGTTTTTGCTGTCAAAATTGATCCCTTCAGCATTTACAGCTGGATTAGCGGCCAAAAACATGTGGCGGAGCTTTACCATTTACCCGCTGTGCGCGATCATATCCAGTTAAACGGTGAGGATTTTATTTTGGAGTCTTATTTGGATGAGTTAAATCACACTGTTTCTCGAGATATCGTGGGTAATGTTCGCAATGTAGTTGATAAATTAAGTGGAGTAATTAATGATTTTGAAAAGTTTTGTTTAAACAATGAATTTAAAAATGATGACCTATCTTCTATTTACAATGCCTACGAACAATTTTATGTACATTATCGTTATTTTTTGGGGGTTTGTGATACGCCAGTTTTTATGGAACAGGCCGTCAGCAAGAGGATTTATCAGCAAATTAAAAATAAGACCAGTCAAGGCGCGGAAAAATATTTTCGTCAATTGACAGCTTTTCTGCGCGATACCTATAGCCTTGGGGAGGAAAAAGATTTATTGCAAATAGACGTCCGCCTCAAGAAACCCTTAACTAATTTGCGTGATTTCCATTCCCATCCTTTATATCATGATTTAAAACAGCACCACCAGAAACACTCTTGGATGGGTATGACATTGGTTTTGGGGAAACCATTAACTCTGTTATATTATTTTAAAAGATTGAAAAAAGAATATGGAACGGCTAAAATCACATTGCGCCATATCAACCAACGGAAAAAAACCTACCGCCGGCAATGGTTGGAAACCGCCTACGCCTTAAAATTTGATAAAAGCTTGATGCGTTCGGCGCAACTGCTTATGTGGATTCGCGACCGTCGATTCATGGGTTTGACCAGAGGCGCTTATCATCAGAGAAAATTATTTGGAGCAATCGCGCATAAACTAAATTTAGAACAAGATCAGATTTTTTATTTATTACCCGCGGAAATGAAAAGTGTTTTGTTAAAGCGCAAAAAATTAAATCGTAGATTAATTAAACAAAGACAAAAAGAATACGCATTAGTAACCCATGCTGGCCACACAGGCCCGGTCATGGTTGGTTATCAGTTGAATAAGGTGAGAGAAATGGTTTTGTTAAAAAACATTGACTATAATACTAAAGAGATTAGGGGAATATGTGCTAATCCCGGTAAAGTCAAAGCTAGAGTAATGATTATTTTAGATAATGACGTTTTTTGGAAATTTCAAACAGGTGATATTTTGGTAGCCAATATGACAACTCCCGATTATGTGCCGATTATGAAAAAAGCAAGTGCAATTATTACGGACATGGGCGGCATTACCTGCCACGCCGCTATTATTTCTCGCGAGCTGGGCATCCCTTGTATTGTCGGCACGAAAATCGCCACGCAAGTCCTCAAAGACGGTGATCTGGTGGAAGTGGGCGCGGAGCGAGGAGTGGTCACAAAATTAAAATAGGATTTATAAGAAAAATTATAAATTAATTTATGTAAAATATGTCAGCACCCACATTTTATAAAAGACAAGGTCTTAACGAATGGTCAAAAGATTACGGCTATCTTTTTGAGGGGAAAAAACTTGAACGGGAAAAAGACCGCGCCATCATCAAACTTACCTTTGTTCGTCACGGTGAAAAAGAATTAACCAGCGGTTCAGAGACGGCTCTAACCAAAAGGGGAATTTTTGAGGCCGCGCTCCTTGGCACAAAAAGGGACAAAAAAGATACTTTTTCCATCAATTATAGCCCGACGGATCGGACAAAATTAACCGGCGAAATCGCGAATTTATCAGAAAAATTGCAGGGGGAAATAAAAGAAGAAACATTATTGGGCGTAAAAAATGATTTTTCCAAAGAATATTTGGAGCGCTTGCTAAACATTAAAAGAAAAATGTTGCCGGACAATGTTAGTCAGTTGTCCGCTGAAGAAGCGCGAAAAATTGATGAAGAAGCGGCCATATTGCAAATGCAAGAATATTTTTCTTACGGTGCCAATAGGCCTGACCAGGGGACTATTTCTCCTGACGAAATGGCCGGGAAAATCGGCACGATTATTAGACGATATGTTGACGATCTTCAAGATCATCAAAAATACTCTCCCTATTCCCTGCATGAGGTGTTAAATGTGACGCACGATTTTGTGGTGGCGAGTTTTTTGAGAAAAATCATTGGGGATAGTTCTGACAGTATTCGGCCGGGAGAGGGATTCGAGGTAATTATCAAGGGACCGAAAAGCGATGATCCAAATTCAATGGAAATGGTCTTGGTGTTTAGGGAGCAAGAATATAAATTAGATCCGAAAGATCTAAAGTGTTCCGCGGATATCATGTGAGAGATGGATGAGAAAGAAGAAATTGAAAGGAAACTGGAAGAGAACAAAAAATTGATAAATGTTGACGATCGCACTGGCACTTCAGCCGAGCTTTATTCACCGCGCCGGCAAAAATCAGACAAACTGCTAGTTTTCATTCCCGGGTCTGGATTAAATGCCAAAAGTGGTTTCAAATTTTATGACTATTTTTTTCTGGCCGGCTATAGAACCGCCGGGATAAATTTACCGGGTACGTTGAAAACACATCCCGCCCATCAGGACATTGGCAAGATGGATCTAGCCGCATACACACAAGAGGTTGATAAAACTTTAAGTTATCTCAAAAATGAAATTAAGATACGAGCTCAAAATATTGTAATAGTTGGTCACAGTTTGGGAGCTATGTTAGGATTACAAGCAGCCAAAAAAAATGAGTATGGAGCAGTAATTTTATTGGCCGGTGGAATTATTAAAGATACCTTAAAAGAATTAGCCATTCCGTCTGAAAAAATCCAAATCTTTAGTGAACAGGCAAATAAAAAGTCTGTATTGAGCAGGACGGCAAACGATTTAAGAACATGGTTTAGCGGAGAAAGAGTGAGTGGCTTGGAGTCTGTCTATTCAGATTGTCTTGGGAAAGATTCGGCCCAGGCGAGTTACGAGGCATATACGGAAGCTGTGGACGTACATCAAGATGATTTTTTTGGAACCCCTGGCCTGATTATCGCTGGCAGAAACGATCAAAGTATACCAGTAGAAGTAAACCAAGATACGGCTGAAAGATTAAATTTTAAATTTCAAACCATTGACTCTAGCCACATGATTCCTTTATCACCCAACGCGCGTCAGGCTTTTGAAAGCATTGAATGTTTTGTTAAATCTCTTAATAAGGAAAAAAAATAAAATGAAAAAAATATCTTTAAAAGAAATTATAGATAAACTGCCGCCAGATTTTTCCAGACATACAGTAAAAGATATCTCTGTTTTGGGCAATTCAATTTTTGGTGAAAGCCACCCGAGCAGTATGCACAAGATGTTCGGTGGAAATTTTAGCGTGACGCTTTGGGTGGCCAAACCAAATAACCATGTGGTTTTTTACAGATCAGCCGTAGAATATGACGATTATGCAAAAAAATGCGGGGAATATTTTAATCATGGTTTAACTCAGACCAAAAAAATTACTCAAAAATTAAGGCAATACACCGATTGGTTTGAAAATTTTTTTCAAGTCCACCAAGCTTTGCATGATTTAGTCAAGCATCGCGAAAAATTTTTTGATGCTTATCGCGATTTTTTCGCCGTGCACCAGGCGGTTTATTGGGCCGGGGATTATCTCCACCATCACTTGCCTGGTCGCGCAAAAACCAAAAAAATTATTTCCATTTTATCAGCCGCATATAAATATAACGAATTGGTGGTGCCGCATGCCGAAAAATATTTTAAAAAGTTGCATATCGGCCATCTTGTGTATGATGAGATAAAAAACGCAGTTTATAAAAATATTAAACACAAGCAAAAAAACAGAAGTTTGTTGTTTATTGGTAAAAAGAGATATATTCTGACTCACGCCAGCGCCAAAAAAATTGAACAAAATATAACAGACAGAGCGAAACAAAATCTACTTGGCTTGCGTATGATCAAGGGTCTAGGAGTCAGCCGCGGTCAATTCACAGGCATTGTTAAAGCAGTCACGACACATGCCCAGCGGTTGTTAAAATGTGGTCCACAGGATGTTTTGGTTATGCCCATGACTAGGCCGCGTTATAATGAGTTCATAAAAAAAGTTGGGGCCATCGTGACTGACGAAGGTGGAATTTTGTGCCATGCCGCTTTGCTGGCGCGGGAATTTGAAATTCCCTGCATTGTCGGCACAAAAATCGCCACGCAAGTCCTCAAAGACGGGGATATGGTGGAAGTGGATGCGGATAGAGGTGTAGTGCGCAAGATAAAGTAAATAAAAAATTAGGTTATTTTTATGTGCAAGAATAACAATGTGAAACTAATCAAACCGATGTATCCTTGTCAAAATGTACCAGTCGTGGTTTTTAAAAACCGATGTCCAAAACCATGCTTGTATTGCGATCTTTATCAAAGGGATTTTCCAAGAGAACAAGTAATAGCGGTTAGCCCAGATAAAGTATTAAATAAGTTAGAGGGTTTTAAAGGGGCCTATTTTAGCGCAGTTTCTGATTGTTTTTTGCCATCAAATAGAGACCTTACTCATTATTTGATTGAAAATATTTGGAAAATTAGAAAAGATTTTGTACCGCTTATTGTTACTAAACAAGTTATCCCTAAAAAGACAGTAACATTATTTATCAAAAATAAACACAGAATTGTTGTACAGATCTCTATCCCAAGTCTAAATAATAAATTAATTTCTATCTTAGAGCCTGGGGCAGCTTCTATAAAAGAAAGATTAAAGATAATCAAACAATTTACGGGGAATGGAGTTCCTGTCATTGCTGTCGTAATGCCTTGGTTTGATATTTATGGGAAAAATGAAACCGTAGAGAACTTGCCGAAAAAACTTTCCAAAGCAGGAGTTTTAAGGTGTATTATAGGCACGGGCATTTTACCAGATCTACAAAGACAAAAAATGATCAATTCTCAAAATGAATTAATTTTGGAAGCAGTTGAAAAAATGACTGATAAGAAGAGAGTGACAACAAAAATTGGTTATACTCTTCCGCTTAGAAAAAGAATTTTAGTCTTTAAAAAATTAATAAAAGCTTTTAATAAATATGGCATCAAAGCCAAGATTTGCACTGCAGATAACCCCGATTTAATTAATAAGACAAATTTGCCTCTTTGCACAAAATTTAAGCATCCCAATTTTGGCGTTATTTAAGTTATTTTAAAAATATGATCATTAACAATCTTACCTATATTCAACGTAAATCAAATGTAGCTTCCATCTTATGGATCTTGGGATGCGGTCTTGGCATGACCCATTATCCTGTTAAAAAAGTTTATTTAGGCGCGAATATTGGTAATACTATTTGGCTGACACGCGATGAGGAGGGATTTTTGTGCGCTGATAAAACAACACGCCTTGAACAGATGGTTAATAGTTTTCAGACGAAAATAATTAAAGGCCCAAACCATGTGTTTAGAGTCAGAAAAATATTTGAACAGCGGGCGAAAAAACTGGCTGCTTTTATTATTAAATTAAAACAAATGGAATTCAAGAAATATTCTAATCGTCAGTTGTGGGCTAATTATTACAAAGTCTTCAGTGCTTATAAAGATGTCTATCCTTATGGCGAACAATTGGTTATAGCCGTAGGAGACCTATCCGAAAAGATTCAACCAAAGTTTGCCAGAAAAGGAATCAACGACGAGCAATATAATACTTTAATTAGTTCTTTTGAGTTATCATTTTTACAGCGTGAGAGGCGCGACCTTTTAAAAATTGCTTTACTTTCTCAAAATAAAATCAGCCCAGTTGTTTTAAAAAAGATTAAGGAGCATACTGACAAATACACTTGGCTACCCTATGATTATGGAGTAAAAATTTTTCAGCAAGATGATTTTTTAGCCGAGCTGAAAAAAATTATTAAAAAAGGCGCAAGATATATCAAAAAAAATTTAGAGCATTTAAATAAATATGCTTATCGCATAAAGACAGACCAAAATAAAATCAGCAAGAGTTATGTTTTGTCTGCTCATGAGCAAAAGTTGCTTGAGATCGTTAGGACAAGTTAGTATTTATTGGATTATAAAAAAGAGATTTTCACGCGATTGCATTTTTATTCTTTGGGTTTATTTGGCGAAATCAGTAAACGCCTTGGAGTTAAAGCGCATTTAGCAAGGTACATCTTGCCAAATGAAATGCAAGATTATTTATTAAAAAATAAAAGACCGGATTTGGCTCAATTAGAATCAAATTTTCATAATTTAGTCAATATAATCAAGCCCAATGGGGAGGTAGTGACTATGAAAGGACGCGATGCTAAGGCAACCATAGATTGTTTTTTACAGGCAAGAAATAAAAACAACGTCAATCCTGATTTTATAAAAGGTACGGGTGCTTCCAAGGGATTTGTGCAAGCCCGAGTCAAGGTGATTTTGAATGCTCATGACTGCGATAAATTAAAGCACGGCGAAATTTTGGTGGCGCCAATGACTTCTCCGGATTATGTGATTGCTATGCGCAAATCAGTCG
>PEXX01000014.1 GCA_002778965.1 Candidatus Kuenenbacteria bacterium CG08_land_8_20_14_0_20_37_23
TGGAGGCACGCCGGGCAATTCAAACACGCAAAACACACAAGAAATTAACAACCAAGAGACCAATGACTATCCGAGCGCGTTGATTATCAATGAGCTTTTACCCAATCCATCTGATGAGGCCCTAGAATGGATTGAGCTCAAAAATTTGTCAAATGCGAACATTAATCTAAATGGCTGGTCTCTCACTGACAGTTCTGGCAAACGATTCGTCATTAATAACATTGTCATTGCCGGCAACAGCTTAGCCGTTTTTCAAAAAAGTGAAACAAAAATATCACTAAACAACTCCGGTGATGTGATCAGTCTGTTTAATCCAGCGTACACTCTCGTCTATTCCGTAGAATATGAAAATTCTTATGACAAATGGTCTTATGCTCGCGATGAGGACGACTCTTGGCAATGGACGACCCTACCGACCAAGCTTGAAGAAAATCAATTTAGTTTGCCGACCGTTGAAGCGCCGATCAATACTGGCGGCAGTCCTGTCAATACCGGCGTCAATTATTCCGACGTTATTCTAATTTCCGAAATTTTGCCCAATCCAACAGGCTCTGACTCCGGGGAGTGGATTGAGCTTTATAACAGCGAAGACAAAGATGTAGATTTGATTGGCTGGCAAGTCGGGGACAATTCATCAAAAAAATACATTATTGCCGCAAGCAATTTTGAGTCAACTGTAATTAAAGCCAAAAAATTCTTTATTCTGCCGCGCTCCATTAGCGCTATTGCTCTTAATAATACCGGAGGAGATGCCGTCAAGCTCTACTGGCCAAACGGCAGTTTGCTTGATAATATTAATTATTTTGAAAGCGCAGAGGACGATCACGGCTATGCTCTCATAAATAATAAATGGGTGTGGACATCCTCGCCAACTCCAGGCGGACAAAATATTTTGACCATTAAAAATCAGCCGCCAATTGTCAACTTTGAAATTGAGGGCAACATTGTTGGTCAGCCCATTATTTTTGATGCCACCGAATCCTATGATCCTGAAGGCGAGGATTTGATTTATCTTTGGAATTTTGGTGATGCCACTACCACCTTATCTACAACGACCCCAGTGATTAGCCATATTTTTAATAATAGCGGCGATTATTCAGTCGTCCTGACGGTTAAAGATATTTTGGCCGCAACTGCCGCGCAAGAAAAAAAACTGACGACAGCCAACAATTCGCCGGGAGAAGCCGCCAAAACAGCTGAAACTTGTCCGCCTAATTGCAAAGTTATTGACATTATGATCACCGAGCTGTTGCCCAATCCCTCTGGTTCAGACACGGAGCTGGAATGGATTGAGATATACAATGCCGGCCCGACGCCAGTTGATTTGGTCAACTGGCAGTTGGATGATGCTGAAGCCGGCTCGCACCCCTATATTATTACTGATAATATGACAATATTGCCAGGAGAATATTTAGTTTTTAATCGACCAACCACTAAAATTGCATTAAATAATAACTATGATTCAGTTCGTTTATTTGATGCGCAAGGCAACCTTGCAAATGAAGTAAGCTATAACCAGGTGGCGGAAGACGCTTCTTACGCGCTGGACATCAACTACAACTGGCGCTGGACATACGTCCTGACGCCGGGCGCTGGCAATATCGCCGATATCACCACCTTGCCGGCCATGGCCGCCGAACAAAAATCAAATATTAAAACATCCTTGACTGCAAAATTGGCCGATGTGCGCAACTTTGATTTTGGCGATTCAATAAAAACAGAGGGTATCGTGGCAGTTGAACCAGGGACGCTCGGCAAAAATATATTTTATATTGTTGCTTCACCTCCAACAGTCAGCGGCATTCAAATTTATTGTTATAAAAAAGATTTCCCGCTTATGGCCATTGGAGATAAAATAGAAGTGCTTGGCAGCCTGTCGGAAAGCCGTGGAGAAACGCGGTTAAAAATTACGGATAAAAATAATATTCACCTGATCACCGCGCTTGATCCGCCGCTAAGGTCCGCAGTTCAGATTGAAGACATTGATGAAAATCTTGAGGGCGCACTTATTGAAATTCAAGGCGAGTTGACTGAAGCAAAAGGATCCGCATGGTGGCTTGATGATTCGACAGAAGAAGTAAAAGTCTATATCAAAACTACCACACAAATTAAAAAAGGAAACATCAATATTGGGGACACGTTAAAAATCACTGGAATTGTCTCCCAATGGGACGACGAATATCGTGTTTTGCCAAGATCTCAAAAAGATATCGAAATTGTCAGTGCTATCAAAGGAGTTACAACAAACAAAATTCAAGATTTAAACAATGCCAATAACAAAATATTCAAATATTTATTAGCTATTTGTTGCACTATTATAATTATTTTGGCAAGCATTATTATTGAAAGTAAAAAAAAGCAATGAGTTGACGAAGGCGCCAATAATTGAAAATATCCAAAAACCCCGATATATTCGGGGTTTTAAAAATTTTACCTAATTTTATTGATGGTAGCCAAAATTATATTTGATAACAGCCACTTTATTCACCCGCTTCTGTTTTCTCTGCTGATTCAATTTTTTGAGCTTCCGCCGGAGTCGCCGGTTTCTCTACATTAACTTTTACTGTTACTTTGTCTTCTTTTTTTTCTGGCACCACCTGTTTTTCGTCTTGCTTTGCCAAACTTGCTGATTCATTTTTTTTCTTCATCTCCTGTGATTTATTTTTCTTATTAATTTTTGTCGCCTTTACTTTCTTGCCTTCAATTATATTGTTTCTAACAAACAGATTATTTATAGTAGCGGACATCTGCGCGCCTTGTGAACGCCAATATTCAACTCTTCCTTTTTTAACAACCAGCCCTTTAGTATGCGGATCGTAGACACCCAAAACTTCGAGCGCCTTTCCCCAAGGATCTCGTTTCTTATCCTGAATAATAATTCTATATTGTGATTTTTTCTTTTTGCCTGTTCTTGACAAACGAATCATTAACATAATTCAAACGTTTAAATTTTCAACATCTTAACAGCTATAACGTCCAACCTTGTCTCATAAGAGACAAGGATTTTAACTCTGCCCTGGCGCATATGTTATGGCTAGGGTCGACTTATCTTGGGTTATAGATACCCAAGACCAGAGGTTAATTCGACATTGTGTCGAATTTGCACTCCTTAGAAAGGAGGTGATCCATCCACAGCTTCCGCTACGGATGCCTTGTTACGACTTCGTCCCTGTTACCAATCTTACCTTTCCCCCCCGATCGGGGGAGTTTGGGTACTACCGGCTCCCTTGACGTGACGGGCGGTGAGTACAAGGCCCGAGAACGTATTCAACGCGGCGAGGCTGATCCGCGTTTACTAGCGATTCCGACTTCATGAGGTCGAATTGCAGACCTCAATCTGAACTGAGGCCACTTTTGATGAGATTAGCTCCGCCTTGCGGCTTGGCAACTCATTGTAATGGCCATTGTAGCACGTGTGTAGCCCAGGACGTAAGGACCATGCTGATTTGACGTCATCCCCGCCTTCCTCCTCCTTGTCGGAGGCAGTTTCCTGATGAAAAATAAATCAGGATGAGGGTTGCGCATGTTACCCGAATTAACGGTGCACTTCACAGCACATGCTGACGACAACCATGCAGCACCTGTCACGGCCGTTAAACTTGTCCGATTAAGGTCAAGTATAGGCCGGATGTCAAGTCCTGGTAAGGTTCCTCGCTTATTATCGAATTAAACCACATGCTCCACCGCTTGTGCGGGCCCCCGTCTATTCCTTTGAGTTTTAAGCTTGCGCTCGTACTACCCAGGCGGGATACTTAAGGCGTTAGCTTATTTAGAACGACACTGATAGGGTCGAAACTACCAATGTCAAGTATCCATCGTTTACGGCTAGGAATACGCGGGTATCTAATCCGCTTCTCTCCCCTAGCTTTCGTCCATGAGCGTCAGGAGTGTTCTAGCGAGCTGCCTTCGCATTTGGTGTTCTGGCTGATATTAACGGATTTGACTCCTACACCAGCCATTCCACTCGCCTCTCCCACCCTCTAGCAGAACAGTTTTTTTAGCAGCTCTCCGATTGAGTCGGAGAATTTAACCAAAAACTTATTCTACGGCCTGCGGACGCTTTACGCCCAATAAATCCGGATAACGCTTGGACCTTTCGTATTACCGCTCCTGCTGGCACGAAATTAGGAGGTCCTTATTCCTCTGGTACCGTCAACCGAAGTTTCTTCCCAGAGAAAAGCTCTTTACACCCCGAGGGGCTTCTTCAAGCACGCGGCGTCGCTCCTTCAGCCTTGCGGCCATTGAGGAAGATTCTCGACTGCAGCCTCCCGTAGGAGTCTGGGCAGTATCTCAGTCCCAGTGAGGCGGATCAGACTTCCATCCCCGCTACTGATTGTCGCCTTGGTGGGCCATTACCCCACCAACAAGCTAATCAGACATAGGCCCCTCTCAATCCGGTACAGAATAAACTATACCTTTACTCCCATGATTTTACATCTGGGAGACCATCGGGAATTATCCAATCTTTCGATAGGTTATGCCCGTGATTGGGGTAGGTTACCAATGTGTTACTCACCCGTTCGCCATGCCAATTTAAAAAATTGACATTCGACTTGCATGCCTAAGACACGCCGCCAGCGTTCATCCTGAGCCAGGATCAAACTCTTAGTTAAAAACTAAGCGTTGTTTAGCATATATAGCTAAAGGCTCTTAGTATAAAGTTTAAAACTTTAAAATTTTATAGGTTCTGAAAACCCACAATTTAGTCCTGTTAAATCGCGGCCAAACCGCCTTTTGGCTCTTGGCCAAAAATATAACAGAATAAATAGACGTTATAACTATTAAAACGTTGATTTAATTTCCCTCTCATATATTTATCATACTAATCAAAAGCAGTATGATCTATTTTGCAAAGAAAAACAGCAACATCTTATTATAAAAATATCACTGTTTTTCTTTGTAAATTGAGAAAAGTACAAATTGTAACTCACTTTTACATAATCCTTGTATTTTTAAGCGGTTTCTAATAGATATTACTATGCATCCACGCGTAGTTGTCCACAAGACCTACTTAAAATTAATGTTGATTATATAATAAACTTTTTTACAAAATGTGTCAAGGCAATTCAAATTGGCAGAGCAATAAAACTAAAGCTCCCTTACTTTATGAACAATCTATATGAAGTGATTATTGCCAAAGGAAAGAAGCCTCCAATAATTAGGAGGCTTTTTTTGAGGGGGGGGGATTTACTTTCTATAATTATACCCATATTATTCATGGAATTTCTAAAAATTCATTTTTTACGCTAATCATAGATTAGTTTTAAAAATCCGTCTTTCACCAATTGGGTGAAGCGTAAAATTTGATAAAAAACCTAGATTAGCCAAAAAGTTATTAATCATGAATAATAAGGGTTATAGTCTATAAGGCGATAGTCTTTCGACTATCTCCTTATTATTTATATCCCTAACCACCCATGATGGCATCCCTTTGCGGGAGCCATCTCGAAAAATCCTACACCCACGCCATTCGTGGGTGGATTTTTCTTTCACGGACGATGTTCCGTCCGTGAAGAAAATTTTTTGGTACCTCGTGGCATATGCCACGATAGTACCATACATGGGTCTATTACTTGCTCCATCGTAATAGACCCAGATCTCTTCTATCTCTTGCTGTGACTGTGGTGACACAAAAAAAGTCACAAAAAATAAAAGAAGGAAAAAAACCACAAAAAAAATTTTTTTACCCATGATATCACCTCCTTTCATGGGTTGTTTTAGTGGTGGGATAAATTTCCCTTTTAATCCAGAATCAAAGAAATACTTATTCCTGCCGAGTTCTGGATTATTATTGGGTGTGCCTTATGACACTGGGTAGCGCGAAAAGGCGTGGAATTTTGCGCCAACCCTTTCCCCAACCACAAAAATAACTTAAACATAAAATACAAAACTAGTCAAAAATACCTTTTAGATGATAATTAATGTTACCGAAACAGTAGCGAATAGATAACAAATGGGTTACCGTAGCCTAATATGACTATGTTAACCAAAAAAGAGGTATTTCAGCGCTATCTGCCCGAATACCTGAAAGCCTCCAAAAAGGAGTCTTGAATCAATTAGGCGGCGGCTGCCCTTTAAGATGCTAGGGGTTCATCCAGATACAGGCTCAGAATTCATCAACTGGCATTTGAAAAGTTGGTGCGGCCAGAAAACAATTGAATTAATCCGCTCCCGGCCCAATCACAAGAACGATAACGCTTATGTGGAACAAAAGAATGGGCATGTCGTCAGAAGATTCCTTGGTTACACTAGGTTTAACGCCAGGGAAACAGTGGAAATTCTCAACCAAATTTATGTGAAACTGGAACTCTATCTTAACCACTTTGTGCCTTCTCGCAAATGTGTTAGCAAGATAAGAATCGGAGCCATGCATAAACGTCAATACGATCAGGCACAAACACCTTACGCCAGAACCTTGGCTCATCCGGATATCAGCGTTGAAACGAAAGAAAACCTGCGACAGATTCATGCTCGACTTAACCCCCTAGACTTAAAACTGGAAATTGATAAACTAACCTCGGAGCTCCTAAAAATTCAAAGACAAAACGGCAACTCTGGGACGGATTAAAATACTGATTTTGGCAACCGTTAATTATTATCTATAACGCTCTATTTTTGTATAATTTCCCTACTCAAAAAGCCCGGCCGAAGCCGGGCTTTTTGATAATCTTTAATCTTAAATCTTTAATCTGAAATCTATTCCTCGTACGGCACAAACTGGCCGTTTTTGATGGTTTTTCTAGCGGTACAATTCAGATTTACCATTTCTAAATATTTTAAGGACAAGTGTAAATTCAACATCTCCTATTTCGTTGATATTAAGCTTCCCAAAAACTCCTTCGAAATCTTTGGTTTTCAATAATTCATCTTTTATTCCTCCTACTTCGTATCCACCTTTTTTAATTGCATTTATTAATAGATTCGTCATATCGTAGGCAAAAGCAACGCTTAGGTCTGGTTCTTTATCATATTTTGCCACGTATATTTCTTTCATTTCCTTTGCGACAGGATTATTTTCGTAATCAATATTTAAGTCAGAATATATAACTCCATTTATAGCTTCTCCAGCAGTTTCTAAAACTTCTGGATAACTAACCTCCAGAGTAGATAAAATTATTCCATTGTACCCTAATTCTTTAATTTGTCTTAAGGCTATTCCTAAATTCACATTACTATGTCCCAAAACTAATATTGCCTCAGGTTCAAAAGCCTTCAATTTTGTTATTTGAGTTCTAAAATCTTTATCATTTGATCCAAAGCTTTCCATCTTAATCGAACCTTTAAATTTTTCCCTAAATGCATTGGCTAAACTTGCCCCCCACTCATCGTTAATATACATTATTCCTGCTTTTTTAAGATTTAATCTCTCCATAACGAGTTCTGCCGTAACCCCGCCTATAGAGGTGTTAGTCGGATAATTCCTAAATATAAACTCACTTTGTCTCGTTAATTCAGGATGTCCGGCAATAGAAAACATTACAATCTGTTTCTCTTTCACTAGAGGGGCTATCGCCATACTAACACTGCTTAACTCTGTCATAATTACTTTAACTCCCTCAATTTCAACAAGTTTTCTAAAAGCAGAGATTCCTCCTTTTGGATCCCCTTCAGAATCTTCTACAATTAGTCTAACTTTTCTTCCGTTAATGCCTCCTTCTGCATTGATTTTTTCTATTGCTAATAACATTCCTTCTCTATCCGAAATCCCGTAGGTTGCCGCCTCTCCTGTCAGTGGTAAAATCACCCCAATTTTAACCGGTTCTTTTTCTGCAACCGGCGCTGGTTTCCTACTCACCCCATA
>PEXX01000047.1 GCA_002778965.1 Candidatus Kuenenbacteria bacterium CG08_land_8_20_14_0_20_37_23
GTATTCAAAGGCGTGCCAGATGTTGTTGCCGCAAACGCGATAGGTTCAAATATCGCGAATATTTTACTTATCATTGGCGTTTCTGCTGTCATTGGTAAACGGCTCATAGTTACAAAAAGTTTGATAGATTTGGATTTGCCGCTTCTTGCCATTAGTACGGTTTTACTTTTGGGCGTTGTCTGGGATAAACAAATTACTTTTGGTGAATCTCTCTTAATGCTTGTTACCTACGGCATATATTTGCTTTATACAGTTTTACACAAGGACACGGAAGATACGGGTGAAATCGCTGAATTTTTACCATCGCGGCAAGAAAGAAGAAAACACATTGCCGCCCATAAGAAAGAAGAATTTACCCGTCCCAAACTCGTTGCAAAAGATTTCATTCTTTTAGTCGTTGGTATTTTGGGTTTAGTTTTTGGCGCGAAATATCTCATTGACGCGTTGGTGAATTTATCCGCGATGTTGAACATCGCAACCGGAGTGATTGCCATTACTGCCGTCGCGGTCGGTACTTCTTTGCCCGAACTTTTGGTTTCCGCGAAAGCGGCTCTCCAAAAAAAATCAGAAATCGCCCTTGGAAATATTTTCGGTTCAAATGTTTTCAATGCTTTAGTTGTCATAGGTTTGCCAGGATTGTTTCGTGTTCTTCCGGTAGATAACCAAATTTTTATAATTGGTGTCCCCACAATGGCTCTCGCAACACTTCTTTTTGTCATTTCTGGCATATCAAGAAGGATTCATATGTGGGAAGGCGCGTTTTATCTTTTGCTGTATGTTCTTTTCATCGCGAAACTTTTCAATTGGTTTTAATTGCCGCCAAAAACCTCTTGTCAGCCGAAGCCGAAAGCGTAGATGGAAAATTATCAGCAAAACTTTTCAAAATAACATTTTCAAAAACTCCGCTTACAGCGGAGTTTTTGTTGCGCGGTAATTTATGTTGATATTCTAACGGAATCGGGAGTTTCTTTTAAACCCGAAAACTCCGTACGATTCAGCGGCCGAGCCCAGTCCTTGCTTTCGCCGCCGCCGAATTTCATATTTTGCTCCCGCCGGCTATCGCCTAAGCGAAGCGCTGGCAGGCAAGTCGCGAAACGCGCCGCTTGTTCTTTACTAAAAATAAATCTTATAGTATCATTGTAGAAGGGCTAATGAATTTAGCCATGCTTTAATATAATAATATAATAAATAATAGCATGGATCATTTCCAAAAATTATCAATTGTTATTTCTTGTATTGATTATAGATTTTGGCCGCAATCCTTGCCGCTTTTGATGAAAAAATATGGCAATTTTGATTTAATACAAATAGCCGGTTCAGGTAAAAATTTAATTTCGCCGTCAGAAAAAGAAGACAAAATAACCCTTCTGAATAATATTGAAATATCAATACAATTACACAATTCTCAGAAATTAATTTTGGTCAATCATATAGATTGCGGAGCATATGGCGGAAGCAGAAATTTCAAATCACAAAAAGAGGAGGTTAAATTTCACAAAGAGGAATTAAAAAAAGCCAAAAAAATTATTCATGGAAAATTTCCACAATTACCAGTTAACACAGAATTATTAATAATGGGTGCCAATAAAAAAATAAAGTTATTATAATTAATTGAAAACCAGAAATTAATTTTTTAGAATTATTGCTTATGTGGCAATGGACGGTGCAATTCGCGTTTTAACGGCTTTAACTATATTAACGGCTTTTGTAGCTAGGGGTTTGCTCCATCTTTTTTAATGATAATATTTATCAAATTAAATTTACCGTCTAACGGGTTCGTAGCTCAGTTGGTTAGAGCGCCACGTTGACATCGTGGAGGTCAGAGGTTCAATTCCTCTCGGACCCACCATTTATGCTTATATTTATGCTTATTGAGAACAATTTCAAAAAATATCAATCAAATCTGCTGTGCGAGCTCGGAATATTTCATTAGAGTATTTTAAAAAATTTGATGAGGTAAGTGTTAAAAAAACGATAAGCATATATAAAAAGTTGAAATTTGAAATCATAAATTTGATGCAAATTTGCTCGGCATCAATTAAGTTTTCTTTCGCAATTGATAATCACTAACAACAAAGCGATCAACTGTGAATTAATGAGAATTATAAAAAATATATGACTATCAATGTGAAGGTGAAAACTAAGGCGCGTGAAAATAAAATAAAAAAAATATCAGCAAATGAATATTCAATCAAAACTACGGCAGTGCCCGAAAAAGGCAAAGCGAATAAAGCAATTATTAAAATTCTGGCTGAAGAATTGGGAGTGGCAAAATCCAGGATGAGAATTGTTAATGGAGAAAAAAGTAGAAATAAAGTTATGGAAATTGTATGATTGACAATTTAAGATGAAATAAGTATGATGGAATTAGAAAATTATAGAATTGAAAGTTGTTTTAAAATTAAAGGTTTGTTCACAATGTTGGTATAATAGTTTAATTGCAGTCAAGACAAATAAACAATAATTATGCGATTCCCATAAGCCGATTATATTGTTCAAAATGCGGGTATAGTATAATAGTTATTATGCGGCCTTGCCAAGGCCGAGAAACGGGTGCGATTCCCGTTACCCGCTCCATATCTTAATTTATAAATTAATTTTATTATATGTCTGGAAAAAACAACTGGATAAAGAAGGCGAAAAACAAGCGCCTGACAATGAAAAAATAGAAAATGCCCCAACTAAAAAAACGGCTCAACAAGAGCTCCATAAAAAATTTGGCATTATAAATACCGCCGCTTTTCGCGAAGCTCTTCAACAAGGCAATACCAATACAGCCAAAGAATGGTTGCAATATATTGTTAATAATCAAGAAAAATTTCCTCAATACCAAGCTACATGGGATAATTGGTTAAAAGACAGATGGCAAGAAATTTCTCAACAAGAATTATTTGATAAATTTGGGATGAGAAAGACAAATGATTTTTGTCAGGCAATAAGAGAAGGAAAAGTTAACAAAGCTAAAGAGTGGCTGCAGTATATTATTGATAACCGTGACCAATTTCCGCAATATAATGATAGTTGGCTTGAAGATCGTCAAAAAGAATTAGAACAAGCATAAAAATATTTAAAATAAGTCCGAACTCTTTTATAAAGGCGGCTCCATCAAGAATTCAGATATGTCTCAAGACTTGACGAAATTATCAAGCTCAACTAAATCAGATTTATTCGTAATATTAACCGTATATTCTTCCATCGCAAAAAATAAACGAAAATTTTGGGATGTAAAAACGGTCCAAATTCTCTTGGAAGATTGAGAGCTACAGAATAACCGCAGAATTAGCTCAGCTCAGATTGAGATGTCAGTAATCCTTCCTCCACCGGGGCAAACCCGACCTTGATAAAAAACAGCATATTGCCCGGGAGTGATGGATTTTTGGGGTTGATTGAAAACAATTTTAAATTTATTACCATCTAATTGGTAAAGAGTGGCCCGGGCTGGTTTATGACTGTAGCGAATTTTGGCTTTTATTTTGAGCGGCCTGGTTGGTGTTTGATTGGAGATGAAATGAACTGGCGACAGAATGGCTGCCTGCTGGTATAAATCTTTTTCATCTTGAGAAACAACTAAAATATTTTCTTTGACATTAAACCCAATAACAAACCATGGGCCGCCTGGCAATTTAATCCTTTTGCGCTGACCAATGGTATAAAAATGCAGTCCCGGGTGTTCACCTAAAATATTACCCTCTTTATCTTGGATAAGACCGACTTTCTCCCCTATCTCCTGACTTAAAAATCGTGGCATTGACTTGCCGGCCACAAAACAAAAATCCTGGCTCTGTTTAATTTTTTCAAAAAAATTAAGACCATATTTTTTAGCCAGTTGATAAACTTCTTTTTTAGTGTAGCCGCCAAGTGGAAAAATGATATTTTTTAAATATACTTGCGGCAAAAACGCCAATGAATATGTCTGATCTTTTTCTTTGTCTTTAGCGGTTAATAATAGAAAATTGTTTTTTTGTTTTTTTATTTTTTTGTTTTTTTGAATGTACGCATAATGCCCGGTCGCCACATATTGAATATTATGATTATGCGCCCAGTCAAAAAGCTCTTTGAATTTTAAACGAGGATTGCACACAATGCATGGATTTGGAGTCTCGTGTCTTTTCAAGGCGCTGGTAAAATAATCAATTACCTCTTTGCGAAAATCCCCTGAAACATCAATTATATGATGCGCGACTCCAAGTTGATCACAAATTTTTTTGGCAACAGCAAAAGATGCGGCAGAACAGCAAATATTTTCACGAGAAGTATTTTCTTTATCATCCCAAACAGCGTATTTGAGTGAAACGCCAATCGGTTGCCAACCTGAATTTTTAAGTAATATTAAAGCGACTGACGAATCAACTCCGCCAGACATACCAACCACAATTTTTTGATTATGCCTATTCTGCATGGCGCATAATATACATAAAAATCAAAGCTAAAATAACCGCTCCGACAAAAGACAGAAGACTAACGAAAAAAGTGGCAATAATAACATAGGTAAAATTGATGATAACCCAACAATATTATGCAAAATCTACGCGCTTGCAAGCACTTTTATTTTTTTAGATTTAAAATCTTTATACATACTGCGGTCAAATTGCCAAAAATTCAACGGCACAGGTATTTTACCGGCGCCACCACAAGCATCAATAACATAAGTCGGATAGGCAAGGCCGCTTAATTTAGAACGCAACTCAGTCATAATTTTTATTTCCTTATCAACAGGCACGATAAAGTGCTCAGCGCCAGCCACATAATCACAACGATAAATATAGTATGGCTTAATTCCTGTCTCTAACAAGCGGCTGAAAAGCTCATAAAGAATTTTTGCATTGTCGTTTACTCCTTTAAGAAAAACAGATTGCGAAAACATTGCTGTCGCCACTGTCTGCAGTTTTTTAACAGCGCAAAGGGTAGCCCTTGTCAATTCGGCCGGATGTTCAAAGTGGAGCATCAAGTAAAGCGGCTGTTTTTTGACTTCAGCTAAGGCTGCCAATACTTTTGCATTAACTAAAGCCGGGTTGGAAACCGGCAAACGCGTTCCAATGCGCAAAACTTTTATCTGTGCTAGACGTGAAAATTGACGCAAAGCGGTTTTCAAAATATCTGGAACAGTCAAAGGATCGCCGCCGGAAAGGATGAGCTCTTTTATCTGCGGATGTTTTTTGAGATAAAAAATTATCTGGCGCAAATCGGCATTACTGATAACCCCCTTCTCAATATCAGATACCTTGCGCCGACGCGTACAAAAACGACAGTACGCCGCACAGTTCATCGTCAAGAGTACCAGTGCCCGATTACCATATTTATAGACCAAACCCCTGACCACAGTGTGTTCTTCTTCCATTAAAGGATCCTCAACTGTTAATTCTTCGTCGCTCTCCTCAAGGCGAGAGGGAACAAATTGACGCCGTACGGCAGGGCAAATTTTGGCTAATTTTTCCAAGTATGGTGAAAGTTTAACAGTAAGCATGTAATTAGAAATTATCAGTTAATTAATTTTTTTAAAATATTTAACCTTACACCGTTGACAGGCTGATATAATAATTTTTTCAATCATCTGATTATAACTTAAACCGGCTACGCGAGCGGCTCTTGGAAAACGTGAATTCTCTTTCGGATCAGGAATAATGCCAGGCGGACAATTTACCTCAATGATATGCGGCTTGCCCGTTATGTCCAATCTAATGTCAATTCTTGCCCAGTCCGCCATGCCAAGCGCTTGAAAGGCTTTAAGTGAAATATCTTCAATTTGATGCGCCAATTTTATATTTGTTTTTGCCGGACAGATCAATGGATCGTACCCACTGTCAGGATTGTCATATATCCATTTGGCTTCATAATGATCAAAGTGCGGCATACCAATCGGAAGTTTATCAAAAGTTAGTTCAATAATCGGCAAGACGCGCGCTGGATTACCAATAACAGCCACGGTAAATTCACGGCCTCCCAAAAATTCTTCAATTAAAACTCTTTGTTTGAACTGTTGCAAAAGGTCATGGGTTATTTTTTTAAGCTCTTTAAAATTATGAGCTAAATTTTTAGCGCGAATGCCTTTACTGGAACCCTCGGCCATTGGTTTAGCAATAACTGGATAGGCAAACATATTTTTCTCGCATAAATCGCTTATTTTTTCAACAGCTATCCAGGCCGGTGTTGGAATATGGTGAATAGACATTATTTCTTTGGCTCTTATCTTATCCAGCCCAAGCGCGTAAGACAAAGGACCGGGGCCGGTGTATGGCAGTCCAAGCATTTCCAGCATGGCTGGAATCTGCGCTTCGCGGTCACGGCCATTAATGCCTTCGGCGATATTGAAAACTAAATCAATTCTTCTTTTTAATTTTTGAAATTTTACATAAGCTCCTTCATCAGCCTCAACCGTAAACACGCGATGACCAAGTTTCTTCAAAGCTTTTTTAATAGCCATAATAGTTGCCGGCTCGTCAAATTCAGCCTCCACGATATATTGCGGATTATTGATGTCCGGTTTAGTATGGCGCACATTGTAGGCAAGGGCAATATTCATAAAACATATTAAATAGAATAAATATGCGAATTAAGTCATCATCAAATTTGGTTCATCTTTGCTTGCATTAAGTATCAAACGACGAATAATTTCATCAAAATTAATATCATACATCTTTAAGACATGGCTAATAGCGCAGTCGGTTTCTATAGGGCCAAAAGCCGGATTGGCATTACAATCAATAAAATAGTAACGGCCTGATTCATCTTGGCGCACATCAAACTTGCCATAATCATCCATCTTAAGAATATCAAAAGCTGTGCGGACGTAGTTCTCGAGTATGCCATTACCAGATGAACGAACATAATCATAGCTATCAATATCGCGCCAAACAGCGTCAAAAGTGGCAATTTTGTATTTGGTGGCGGCTTCATTGAATTTTTTTTCGCCAATATAAATTTTTTTGCTCATACCTTCTAATAGATAAGCCGTCAACTCTTTGCCGACAATGAACTCTTCCACTAACACTGGCTGGCGATAAATTCTGAACAATTTTTTGAGGCGCTCGCGCAAATGCAACTCATTGTCGCTGACTGAATCCTGGTCAATAGCCACGCTGCCGTGAATTTCATTCAATTTGGAGATCAGAGGAAATTTGAGCTGGACATCAAGGATGTCTAACAACGAGCTGAACAGCTGATAGCGAGGCAAAGGCACGCCGGTTTGTTCCAATAATTTTTTTGTTAAAAATTTGTTGGAATTAATGGCTAAGCCCAGCATGCCAGTACCAGTGTATGGAATATTGAACAGATCCAACTGCGCGGGAATGATAGCGGCAAGATGCTCTTGGCCACGAACCGAGTCAACAAGATTTAAAACCAATTGCGGCCTTACTTTTTGCAATTTTTTCGGCAAAGAGCTATCACCCGGCAAGAGAATAACTTCAAAACCAACCTTTTCAAAATATACAGCCACGATTTTAGCACGTTCAAATACTTCAGCTTCGGAGATATATTGCTCTTCTGTTGGAAAATACTCCCGCTTTGCTTGACTGTACAAAATAGCCAGCGTCTTATTGCCAAAGTTATTCATAAAAATCTGATTTTGGCGAACTTAATAAACTCAACAAAAAATTTATGACAACAAAAGAAGAACCCGCTTCCTTAACAGGCTCTCCAGTTTTGTTTAAACTATATTGACAATAACCGCACCCACTAGGGGGATCATCTTCTTCTTGGCGCGCTGTTTGCTCTTTACGTGAATTCATTTGGTGTTGCAAGTAAAAAATTTCTAACTACTATAAATAATATATAATATACATCAAATGTCAATATGATTTACTCGCTGTGGATAACTTTTTCAAATTCATAATACTAAAAAATTATTTTACTATCTCAACACTCATCCCAACCTCCGCCCAATTATATACAAATTCCGCGGATCCAATCCCGAGGCGTATGCAACCATGTGAAACTGGCAGACCAAGATGATCTGTTCCCTCTTTATAGCCATTCGGCCATTCCGGCAGTTCATGGATGCCAATTCCTCTTATTGGATCAATCATTATCCAATACGGCATCCATAGCCCTGCCATGCGCGACCACGCTCTAGCGCGTTTCTCATAGATCTGAAAAATTCCAGTCGGTGTTTCCATGCCTGTTTTGCCTGTTGATACCAAAAATTCCCCGATGACCACATCTCCATCGTGAAGAAACATTTTTTGTTCCGACAGATCAATAATAATTTTTCGAAACTCAGATTTTACTTGATTTTTGGGCAGATTATCGCTAAAAACTATAACATCATTTTTCGGCAAAACATCAACCACTTTTATATATGCCTCTGGCGCAAACTCTTTTTCATCAAGCTTGCCAGCAAAAATAGGCAGAGTCGCTACAAAAATAACTATAATCATTAGCGGTATCCCAAAAATCTCAAAAAAAAATTTAAGCATAGTTCAAATTACTCATTGCCAATTACTTCTCCCTATAAAATTCAGCCGCGCTTTCCGGGCTGACTGCATTGATAATTATCCTCGACCCCAATTCCACCCCGGCCCAAGTTGACCGACGCGGACAAATCCGCACGTAAAAATGCTCGTCTTTATCCAAAACTGATTGATGCAAATAAACATTATAAGAAATATTTTCTTTATTCAGTCTCGACAAAATATGTTTATACAAACTGGCGATAGAAGCAATTTCTTCTCTATTTAAAACGGTGACATTATCTATATGCTTGCGAGGAATAATCCAAGCTTCATATTCATAATTAGAAGCGTAGGGCGTAATGGATATAGCCCGCTCATCTCCCCTGATAAAACGCGGCCCCGACTCTTCTTTTTTAATCAGGTCGCAATAATAACAATGGCCATGAACGATGCGGTATTCCTGCGCTCGGGTCAATTTGTCAATAATATGCGGCGGTGTAAATCCAGCCGCAAAAATTTGCGAATGCGCGTGCCTTAAAGACGCTCCGGCCTTGCCACCTTTATTTTTAAAAATCAAAACGTATTCAATTTTTTTATCGCGCGACAATTCCCTAGTGCGCTCAATATAAGCTTCCAGTATTTCTATTAAATGATCTATCGGCAAATCCCCCAGCTCTCTGCCATGTTCCGCCGCCTCGATCACCACCTCCTGATAGCCATACGCCTGATTATTATCGGGCGTGAGAGCCGGAAAAATATTCTTTACTACCTTCACTCGCCAATGATCATTGTCTCCGCTCATGTAAAGCGGTTTTACGCCTTTCTGCTGTTCTGGACAAAAAACGCATTTGTCTCGTTCACTCAAATGAGCGTCGTCAGTCTCTCCCGTCTCCTCTTTAGGCCGTTTGGCTCGACCAGGCGCGATAATCACAAACCGGTCATGGATTTTATCTTCGCGGATTTCGGAATTGGTTAAATTTTGTTTAGACATAAAATTAATTAAATTTTTGTCAAAAAATAAATGTCCTAATTACTAATTAACTAATTGACCGATTTCTGATATAACTTCAAATACTCCCACGCCGATTTTCCCCATGACCAATCCTGCTTCATACCATTTATTTGCAACCTCCTCCACGCAGTTTGATCTTGATAAACCATCAGGGCTTGCCGAATAGTATTGAGTAAATCAATGGCATCATATTTTTCAAAACTAAACCCCGTCGCTTTATTAATATTTGTTATTGAAAACTTACCATCAACTGCGATTAAAAATCGGTTATTGGTTATTTTTTGGTTATTATATCTTGTATCTTGATTATTAAAGTCAATGTTCAATTCCTCAATCTCCGCTCCATCCACCGTATCTTTTAAACCCCCGGTGCTCCTCACTATCGGCACTGCTCCATACTTCATCGCTATCAACTGCCCCAATCCGCACGGCTCATATTTTGACGGCATTAAAAACAAATCAGCCCCGGCGTAAATTTGGCTGGCCAAACCAACATCAAATTTCAAATTAGCCCTGAATTTATCCCTGTATTTCTGATTCATCTTTCCAAAATAACTCTCATAATATTCACTCCCACTGCCTAAAACCACCAGCTGAAGCTCTTCCTTCATTAACTCATCAAATATTGTCTCCATCAAATCCAAGCCCTTTTGGCTGGCCAATCTGGTCACCATCCCAATCAATGGCGTCTCTGGTTTAATTGACAATTTATTGATTTTTTGCAAATATAATTTATTGTCCAATTTACGCTCAATATTTTTTATCTCATATCTAACCTTAATCGCCTTATCCGTCTCCGGATTAAACATGCCATAATCCAGTCCATTCACAATTCCATACAAATCTTTCTTTCTTTTTTTAAGAATGTCTTCCATCCCAGCCCCATATTCCTTGGTTAAAATTTCTTTGGCATAAGTCGGACTGACCGTATTGATCATATCCGCCGCCAAAATCGCCTCTCTCATAATATTTACACTGTCTTTTTCATCCACCCCGGAAAAATATTCCCGCCTAAATCCATATTGTTCTAAAATATCCAAAGGGGTTTTACCAGTATAAGCAAGGTTATGAATAGTATAAATTGTTCTAATCCGTTCGTTGTTGAAAGTTTTAGGTTTTGAGTTACAGCTTTGACTTTTGAGTTTTGACTTTTGAGTTATAGTTGGTATTAATCCGGTTTGCCAATCATTGCCATGAATAATATCCGGCTGCCACTTGATTATTTCTGGCAATTTACCGGCTATAGCAGAAAACAGCACGAATCTTTCCTTCTCGTCTTTATCAAAAATATGCTTCACATGAAACCACTTCTTATTATCAATAAAATATATCGGCACACTCGATCCCGGCAAATATGACTTATATAAACCAATCTCCAATCTGCAATCTCCAATCTGCAATCTGATATTTTCCTTTACTAACTTTACTACACCAAGCTTCTCCACTCTCCGATAATACGGCATCACCACCCTGATATCCACCCCCAATTCCTTAAGCGCCTTGGGTAAACTGCCAGCCACATCCCCTAACCCCCCAAACTTAAAAAACGGCGCGCACTCATAAGCCACAAATAATACTTTTAGCCTGTTTTTAGTCATATGGCTGTAATTATTTAAATATTAACGTACTTTTTTAATCCCATATTGTATTATCTCCTTGACTATATTCACTCCAGTTATTTTTTCAATTTCCAGCCCCGGATTGGCATTCACTTCCACGATCATCATTTTTTCTTTTTCCTCTATAATATCTACCCCGGCGTAATCAAGACCTAATATTTTAGTAGATCGAATAGCTAAATCAACCATTGGTTTAGTTGGCTTAAATTTAATTCCAATCCCACCCTTAGAAATATTTGATCTAAATTCTATTCCACGAGCCTTTCTTTTCATAGCCGCTATTACCCTATCTCCCACTACAATCAACCTATGATCCTCATGTCCGGCATTGATAAACGGCTGAATCAAAATACTGGCAGAATCCACCAGCCCTCCCATAAATTCCATAAATGAAATAAATGAAATATGAGATTCAAACACACTTACTTTATAGCCCAATGAACCCGAATTCATTTTAGCCACGATCCTGCCCTTATTTCTTTTTAAATGCTCATCTAAAAAAAAACTGGCTATAATTAATCCCGGTCGGAATTATAGGTAATCCCGCCAAGGCTAGCTTAAGCAAGCTATCTCTTTTATTTTTAGCCATATTCGCCGGAGTGGGCCGATTAACCAATCTCATACCAGCTACCTCCAAAAATCCAGCGATTGAATATCTGTGATAAGCATCGCCATTACAAAGGCAATATCTTGGAAACATCAACTTGTAATCATCCAGTTCAAACTTTTTAGTATTATAAAAAATCTCCAGTTTATTCTGCCGGAAAAATACTGAAAATAAATCAGACTGAAATATTTCTGGCTCATAATCTGCCTTTACAATCTCTTCTTTGAACCTAAGCGCTCTTTTATATTCGTCCGTATCTTCCCGGGTAAATAAAAGAATCCCGATTTTTTTTCTTTGTTTTTTCATAATTTTACCCTGACCTTCTCCGATTAATTAATAAATTAACATATTTCATCTGTTCTCTCCTGACATCATATCCCCCCGCTTCAGCTCCCTTCACCCGCGCTGTCGAGGAATACTCCATCATTTTAACACTTCCGTCTCGCAATACAAATAAATCATACCCCATCCAGTGGAAACGCATTTTCCTAGAAAAATCCTGGCACATTTTCACGGCGCTAATCGGAACATTATCAAAACTTACCCGCGCCCCTTGCTCCAGATTATGCTTCCAATTTCCCTCCTGCCCAATCCGCCAATAAGCGCAGAAAACTTTTGGTCCGATGGTGATTACTCTTAAATCCTTTTCAACCGGTAAAAATTCTTGGCCATAAAAAATATTCTGGCATAATGAACACCCGGTCTTTAGTCCTGCCCCAAAAATTTTATCAACAAACTCCCCGGCCTCTTGTCTGTTTTTAATCTTAAACACATGAATCCCGCCGTAGCCATAAGGATCTTTCAATACAAACGGATATTTTATTTTATGAATAATTTTTACTGCTTTATCTTTTTCCGCCGCGATATAAGTTTTCGCCGTCGGTATATTAAGACATTGAAAAATTTGATTTTGCTTAACTTTATCCCCTTCGCTAAAATACATTCTCATATCCGGAAAAATCGGTTTTTTAAAAATATTTTCAATAAAATATACCCGATCATGAATAATCCGATATCGCTCTTCCTTATTATCCGCTAGCCAAATATAAGCGTCAGGATCCTTGTCTTCCACCTCAAACCAATTCATATGGTCAATATTAAAATAAAAAGCATCAGCGCCCAACGCCGTCAAATGTTTTTTAAAAATTTTATGTATGCCATTATAGGCTTGGCCAATGGCGATTTTCATAAAATAAGCGAGATAAACGGTAAGCAATAAGCGACAAGCAATAAACAATATCAGTGTCATTATTTAAACCCCTAGATTCCCGCCGGAGTTTATCCTCAACTTCGATCAGGGGCGGGAATGACACAGTGGAGCTTGCGGCTCTAATTTACTTTCTGACAATATTCCACCACCGGCTTCAATTGTTTATCCCAACTCTTCCCCTGCTTGTATTCCCTAATATTACTTCTAATTTCAGTCTGTAATTTTTTATTCCCAACAAATTTCACTATTTCCCAAGCTTGTCTTTTATAATCCCCGGCAAGCACCAACCCCAGACCATATTTCTCCACCTCGCTGGTGAATGATTCGCATCTGTTCAAAATAATCGGCAACTCCGCCCACAAATAATCATAAAACCTAGTCTTGATAAAATAATTAGCGTCCGGAATATTAGGCGATAAAGTAATACCAGCGTCAGCTTCAGCCAAATAACCGTCCCGTTCATCAAATTCTATCCACTTATCCGGAATAAAAATATTTTTATTCAATAATTCAAATTTTTTTAACAACCGCCATGCCTCTTTCGCTTCACTGGTATTTATCCCGTGGGGATTATAAAAACCCTGAAAAACTAATTTAATTTTTCTATTTTTTGGCCAAATGTGTTTCATTATTTTAACCATGCCTGGAGCATCAGTTCTGTTCCATACTCCGCCATTCCAAAGCATTATAAAATCATCTTGTTTAATGCCATGCGCCACTCCCCGATAAATATTTTTATTGTGCCTGGGCCGCCCCCAAGACAAACCAAATGGGGCTATCTGAACCAAACTATCAAAATTATGTCCTATTCTATAGCCAGCCAAATCAACCCGGCCTAAAGTGATCAAGGATCCAACTATCACCTCCCTAGCCCTCTCATCGCGGCAAAAAATCTTATCAGAATACTTTAATGATTTGTTATATGAATCCACAATAAATCGATGCAGCTCATCCTGTCTTTTAAAACTTTTAAAATCTCGAAATTCCAAACTCCCGATCGGCGCGATGCTCCACATGTAGGTTATAATATTTTTTCCATTTTTACGCGCGTATTCCATTGGCTCTATCGGCGGATATGATCCAAATATCACCGCGCTACTTCCCCTTATCAGCTTCTCGTTATTTTTTTTATGATAAACATAATAATCCACTCCCGGCTGTTTCATTTCCACCGCTTCCGGCCCTACCATACTCACCTTAAACCCAGCCTGATTCAACCCTCGGGCCAGCTCCGGATAAATCACCGCTGTGCCGACTAAATTTCTACTAATTTTAACTAAACCGGTAAAAATAATGATTTTTTTCTGACTGATTGGCATAAATAATTTCTTTACTAAACTTTGGCGCTTTATTTAGAGACTGCCGGATATTAGTTATGTTTGAGCTTTAACTGTTTGGGCCATAGCGAGTTTTAAAGCGAAAAAATAGCTAATATCTGGCATTTGAACCAGCAGTATTTAAAAGTGTCAAAGTTTAATTCTTTAATTTCCGCTATTATCTCCCTTCAATATATTCTCTTGATTTCCTCAATAAATACTCCGCGGACCCCATATTTACTTCATCCTCAAAAATCATAAAATAAACTACACTCTTCAAGGTCGTCCAGCTTTTGTATAAATTAATCTTAGCCATCATCTTGGCGTTAATCGGCGCTTCCCCCCAGTAACCTCTCAAAAATATTCCTTCCAATTTTTGATACTGTTCGCGCGTAATATAGCTCCGGCTCATAAATTCCAGCTGCTGCAAAAACGAAGCCATGTCATAATATGCCGGCGCGAAACAACTTTCTGAAAAATCAATCATTATCGCCTTATTATGTTTAAACTCGTGCACAATCACATTTTCCGGGTGAAAATCTCCATGCGACAAAACATATTTATCATCAATAATTTTCTTATAAATACTCTTCAGCTCTTTTAGTTGTTCCTTCACTCTTCTCGCCAATACTTTATCCTGATTGTATCCCCGCTCAAGTATTCCGGTCGGATCAAGATAATTCATGGAAAAATCATGCCGTTTCAACCCGAACACCCGATTTTTAACTTTAATATTGTGCAAATTAAACAAGCCGGCTCCGATCTTGCTGAATAAATTATAATTAACATCACCATTCTTAATATGCTCGAGCAAATTCTGCCCGGGCACGCCCACATAAAAAAACGACATTAACTCTTCAATGTACCATAACGGTCTTGGCACTGCCACGCCGCCCCGGTCAAACCCGTTTTTATGAACCAACTCAATCACCTGGAACATTTGTCTTCTGCCATGCCCGGAAAAAGCCACGCAAAACACCTTATAGCGCCGGCGTAAACCGCCTCTGATCCCAATCGTCAAATTATTCTGAATCACATAATGAAAAAATTTATCATCAAAATGACTCTTGATTCTATATGACCTTATCTGCAATAACTTCTCTCCTTGTCTGTCAATATCTCTGATTCTTTGTTCAAAAATTTTACTTAAATATTCCGCGTCAAGTATTAATTTTGGAATTTGTTTTTCTTCTTGTGTCATAAAAATCATTAAATTAAATATTCTTCCGCCTCATAATTTATTTGATGTATAACATCTCAATTTTCCCACTTCACTAATCAAAAATTAACTAACTATTTCTTTATTTCTTAGTGAATTCTTCTTCCAATGTTTCTCCCACATCAAACGATGGATCTCCAAAAATATCTTCTCTGCCTTAATTTTAATTTTAGCTGGAATTCCCGCCAATGCCCTGACTGACCGCAGGAGCTCCAGCGCCCCTTTTTCCACTTCCTCCGGATTCCAGGCCGGGTCAGCGAACATCTTGAAATCTTTCCCTGACGCCCACCAAAAAGTGCAACTGGCCAAACCTTTTTCCATATGCAGTCTGGAAGCGAAATGGTTTGAATCTCCCAAATTATCATAGTTTGCTTTCAAGGCAAACTTAGCCAATCGCCACAAATGCTTATGAATTTTATTATTCGGGTGCCACCACAGCGCGTAGGGAATGGCTTTTTGAATTTCGGCCGGAGTTGATTCCCAGCTAGAGCTGAACACTTCTACTTTCTGCTCAATTTTGGCTATTCCAAAAAATTCGGATACAGTCTTGGCAATAATATTTTTATTTCGCAAAACACGATGCAAAATTCGATCCTGATCAACATATTTATGCCCATACAACTCTCCATCCGTCGCGGTTACCGCTACTTCTGGCAAATTATCCTTACTTAATATTTTTTCAATTGCCTCCGGCACAAATGTGCGCGACAATTTTCTATCGCGGAATATCACATTCAATCCCAGTTTCTTAATTTTATATTTTTTTGAATAATCAAAACGCTGATGATTAATTTCCCCGTCCAAAGCGATTTCATCCAAAATAATCCACTTAAATCCAGCCCGCTTGATGGCTCTGCCCACTTGGGGCGAGTAGGCCATCTCCGGCAAATAAAAACCGGTTGGCTGATAGCACTCTCCAAAATACCTTTTATTAATATCATTATTAACTCTAATCTGTCTTTCAACTTCTTCTATCGGCAACAGCGGCAGCAATGGATGGAAAGCGGCCGTGCCAGTCATCTCAATCTGCCCCTTCCTGACTAGAGCCTTAATCTCTTCTATTAATTGATTAAAACCAAGCTGCCGCAAATATTCAGTCAGGCAGCCGGCGATGTTCAAAGTAATCTTATAATTAGAATTTTGTTTCAAAATATTTACAATATTTAAATAAGCCTCTTTGGTGATTTTTATAAGAAGTTCCTTCTCTAGCGTAGGCGGCTGATAAATATGCAAAATGTTAATCCATATCATACGCGAAAAATTTTAATTTTTCCCATTGCTTTTTTTCTTGCCGCTGGCCACCACCATCGCCTTCCTGAATAACTCAACATAAAGCTTGGCCGGCAAATTCCATGAGAATGATATCTTCATTCCGTCTTGCGCTAATTTATTCCAAATTTTTTTATCTTTATAATACTCAAGCGCTCTCACAATCGCTCCATACAAAGATAATGGACTATATGTTCTAAAAGTAAAACCATTGCCATCTCTGTGAATAAAATCAAAATTAGTAATGGTGTCCTTCAACCCCCCGATTGATCTCACGATCGGAATACAGCCGTAGCGCAAAGCCTTCATCTGATTGACTCCGCAAGGTTCATTATTCGACGGCAGTAAAAACATATCCCCGCCCGCGTACAAGCTGGTTTCATAATCCCGCTCCTGGTCCCATGACACCCATGCTATTTTTTTAGGATACTGTTTGTTCATTTTCTTCAACTCCTTAATATAATCACCATCGCCATCTCCCATTACGATAATCTGAATATCCAATCTCAACAATATTTTAAACGCTTCTAAAATCAACTCAAATCCTTTCTGATGGGTAATTCTGGACGACATTACGATGAGCGGCACTTCCGCGTCCTCGGATAAACCGTATCTTTTTTGAATAAACAGCTTATTCTCCCTCTTGCGATCAATCTGGGTATAATTATAATTCACTTTAAGCCCGGGGTCATCAGATGGATTATACTGTTTGTCATCAATCCCGTTGATTATCCCGAAAAATCTGTCCTGCCTATTTTTTAAAAGCTGGTGTAATTCTTGGCCTTTATCCCGCGTAAGCATCTCTTCCGCGTGCGTTTCCGACACCGTATTAATAATATCAGCCTGCAATATTCCTCGCCGCAAAAAATTAACATTCTCCAGCTCCGGCTGATTAAATAATGGCAGCCCATTCTTGCCGTTATAGCGCTCACTCACCGGTATTTCCCACCAATTATGGCCGAACTGAAAAATAGCATTATGTATGGTTAAAACCGTGGCAGTTTTTGACAGCGACTCTGATCCTTTAAATTCTCTCTTTAATAAATAAGGAATTAAAGCCGAGTGCCAATCATGGCATTGAATCACGTCCGGTTGAAATTTTAATATTAACAGTAACTTTAAAACCGCCAGATCAAATAATAAAAATCTGGCATTTTCATGGGCTGAACCATAAATATCTTTCATCTCTTTCTTACGTGAAAAATATTTATCATTCTCGATGAAATACACTAGTAAACCCTTACTCAAATCCCCTGCCCAATAATTAACTTTAACACTGTTATTGCCATGAATTCTTATCTCTACCCCTTCTAAAAAAATTTTTAAATTATGCGCCTTTGGGTCAATCACCTGGCCATAAAATGGAGTAACACAAATCACCTTATGGCCCAGTCTATTCAAAGCCTTGGGCAAACTTCTAGCTACATCAGCCAGCCCGCCGGTTTTCGAAAACGGATCAATTTCCGACGACACCGATACTATATTTAGATATTTTTTGGACATATTACATTTGTTTATAATGCGCGCCAGTTATCGCCACTGCCACCGCGTCCGCCGCGTCGTCTGATTTAATAATTTGTTTCATTCCCAAAATCACTTTTACCATCTGCTGAATCTGATTTTTGTCCGCCCGGCCATAGCCGGTCAGGGCTTGTTTCACTTGCAAAGGCGTAAACTCCCTGATAGATAAACCGAACTGCATGGCAGTAGCTAATATTACTCCCCGCGCCTCCCCGACTTTCAAAGCCGTTTTCACATTTTTACAAAAAAACAATTCCTCAATCGCGATGATATCAGGTTTATATTGTTGAATAATTTTTGACAGCGCTTGCGCAATTTGCCCAAGCCGCTCTGGATGAGGCTCCCTCGCCCTGGTTAAAATACAACCCTGGGCGATTAACTCCAATTTCTTATCTTTTTCTTCAATCACGCCATAACCAACGATCGCAACTCCGGGATCAATGCCTAAAATTCTCATAGAATAAGCTCTAAAATCAAAACTCAAATGCCAAAACGTTCAACTCAAAAACTTAAAACTATTCAATAAAAAATTTTGGCTTATTTTATATTTGTGTAATAATCGCTCACGTCTTCCAGCTCCTCCAAGCCCTCAAAGATATTCTGAATTTTTTCTACCTCCCTGTCAGCCACTTCCTTTTTTTCTTTTGCCACCATCTCCAAATCAGCCGAATCAATTTTTAAACCGCTTTTTTCTAAACTTTCTTTCACTCTCTGTAAATCCTCTGGTTTAGTGTAAATGGTTATCTCATCATCACCAATTTCGTAATCATCCGGCCCAGCCTCAATAACCTTCATCTCTAATTCCTCACCATTAATTTTTAATTCTTGATTTTTGATTTTAATTACTCCTTTATTCTCAAACTGCCAAGCTACCGCATTTAAATCCACCAGCTGCCCCCCGCCTTTCTGCAATGCTGTCTTAATCTCGTTTAATGTCCGGTTTTTATTATCAGACAAACATTTAATAATCACCGGATACTGCCCAGGCAGTAACCCTCCATAAACTGTCTCTTCAATTATCTGCCCCTGTAACTCTCCCGTCCCTCGCTTGATTGCCCTCTCAATATTTTCCTTCGGCATGCTGGCCGCCTTGGCTTTGTCAATCGCCATGCGCAATTTAAAATTGCTGTCCATATTACTGCCTCCCTGCCGCGCTGCCACGACAATATTATTGCTTAATTTAGTAAAAAGATTACCGCGTTTGGCATCAACCACGGCTTTGGCTCTTTTGGTAGTTGCCCATTTCGAATGACCCGACATAAATAAACAAGATAAGTAATAAAAAAAAATAAACAAGTTAAGTCATTTTCATACTATCATTTTAAAGTCAAAAAAACAATACTAATGCCATAGCTCGAATATTTGACAATTTAACTAAAATAAGTTAAACTATTTATAATTAATGTTGTATAAGTAAGTAAATATTAAATTATAAAAAAATTAATCTCAATTACTATGGAAGATAATAAAGTTAATACTAATAATACTAACCCTGTCAATCAAACAAAAGTTGCAGAAAAAATCGAACTAGACAATAACCAGCCACCCAAAACCAGCAATCTAAAATCTAAAACCATTGGCCTATCGAATAATCCGGGCTTAGATCTAAAATCCGGTATGACTGTCAAAGTCCACGAAGCAATCAAGGATATTGACGCTAAAGGCAAAGAAAGAACTAGAATCCAAATCTTTGAAGGTGTGATTTTAGCTGTTAAAAAACCCAGAACTCCCTCAGGCAGTATTTTAGTCAGAAAAATCTCAGACAATAATGTCGGCGTCGAAAAAATATTCCCTCTCCATTCGCCACTGGTTAAAAAAATTGAAGTGACTAAGCAAATAAAAGCTAGGCGCTCCAAACTGTATTACCTCCGCGATTATAAAAAGAGGTCAAAGATGGCCAAATCTAATCATAAATAATACCTCAATATTACATAAAAACCCGCTCGAAACGCGGGTTTTTATAATCTAAAATAAATTCGAAAGATAGCAACGCCTCAAACATATTCCAAATCTCCCAAATGCCTCTGCCTCTCCCGTATATAATTTCTCTTTACCGTCCCATATTTATACACCAGCTCGGTCATATACCGCCGGCCTAAATATGGCGGCATCACCACATAGGTCGCTCCCATATCATACAATTTTCTAGCCTCATGACTATAACTAGCCACTAATATCACGGCTGGATTAGCCTTGATATTTTTAAAATACCTGGCCAAGAACCGATTCACCTCAAAATTAGGTACGGTGGAAATCACTACCTTCGTTTTAGTAAAATTAATATTGTCCAAAAATACCGCGCTTGAGGCATCCCCGAATCTGATCTCTATCCCATCTCCTCTTAATCTAGCTACTAATTCTGGATTATAATCCACCACTATAAAACTCTTATCTGCCTTTTTTAAATTTTCAAGTATTCCTCCTCCCAGCCGATCACAGCCAAATAATATCACTTCAGCATGTTTCTCGTTTCCGCCCTCCTCCTCTTTAAAATATTTTTTAAGCTCAAATATAGATAAAGACTTTTCTAGTATTTTGTACAATCTGTCCGCGTGTAAAATAAAGTAAGTCGAAATCGCGATTGTAATCAGGGCTATTAGCGTCATAAAACCAAAAATTTCCGCTTGCAAATGACCAACATATACTCCCATTGACAGAAATATCAAAGAAAACTCCGACACTTGTGCCATGGTTAAACCGACCAAGAACGAGGTCCTTTTCCGATAACCTTTAATACCCATGATAATTAACACCACCAACGGGTTACCAATTAAAATAAATAATGATAATATCACCGCTTGAAACCAATAATTTCCAATCATGGATAAATCCAATCTTGACCCCATCACAATAAAAAATATAATGATAAAAAAATCACGCAAAGGCCTAACCCGAGAAGAAATCTCCACCTGGTAAGGAGAGACGGACAACATTATCCCGGCTAAAAGCGCTCCTAATTCTAAGGATAATCCCAACTGATCAAACAAAGTCGCCATAGCAAAAGCAATCGCTAGCGACGCCAAAAATAACACTTCTTTACTATGGGCCAATTTTGAATCAACTCTTGGTACCAAGAACCTCATTACTAATATCACTGCTATAGTTATTACAATAATCTTTGCTGTAAGCTCCATCCCAATTGTTAACCAACTCTGGCCAGAAGCGCTATTCACAGCGGCGACTAAACTCAAAATGATCATAGCCACAAAATCTTGTACCAATAAAAATCCAATCGCGATCCTGCCATACAATGTCTCCGTATCCCGACGCTCCTGCAGTAATCTCGTCACTATCACAGTCGAACTAAAAGTCATGGCTACCGCCAAATATATGGCTGCCACCGGCTCAAACCCGACCAATCTTGTTACTAAATACCCAAAAATAGTAGTGAACACAATCTGACCCAACCCGGTCAAAAAAGCAATTTTGCCAACTTCTTTCAATGTTCTCGGATTAAGACTTAACCCCACTATGAATAATAATAATGTCACTCCGATCTGTGAAAACGATTCCAACCCGTCATTATCAAGCCAGGCCAACCACGCCTGACCAGCAATAACGCCTGTGATAATATAGCCAATAATCAAAGGCTGCCGCAACCACCTGATAATTAGTGACACAATTAAGGATAAACCCAGAACAATGGACAAATCTAAATATATATCAGTCATAAACATTTTTATATATTAACATCCTAACATTTTAACAAATGCTAAAAATAGTTTAGCAAAATTGTTAAAATATTAGCATGATATATTAAATGGATTGAATTCCGTTCCTCTGTCATAATAATCCTCCCCCTCCTGTCTTTTCAACCAATTCACTGCTTTATATGTGACTGGCGTTAAAACTATTTCCACTCCACATTTAAAAATATAATTAGAAATTATTACTGTCGCTACCAAACTCCAAGGTAAAATACCTCCAAAAGCAATCACTACGAATAACAATGTGTCTGCCACTTGCCCGGCCAGAGTTGAACCAATGGTTCTCACCCATAAATGTCTGCCATGGGTTAAAATCTTAAGCTTGGCCAATATATATGAATTTAAAAACTCACCCGCTAAATATGCAATCAGACTGGCCAGCACAATTCTAGGCGCTAATCCCAAAACCGCGTCATACGCCTGTTGATTATGCCAATCACTCGCGGCCGGCAACTTACCTACTATTATCACAATTAGCGCCATTAATAAATTGGCGAGAAATCCTAGCCAGATCACCCGTCTCGCTCTTTTATAACCATATACTTCCGTCAATACGTCGCCAAAAATGTAACTTAACGGAAATAAAAAAGTCCCCCCGTCAAAACTCAACCACCAGCCCAAGCTAACGATTTTAGTGGAAGTAATATTTGAAATCAGGAGTACCGCTACAAACAAAGCTGTAATAATATCAATATATTTTAAAACTTTTTCCATGATACCTTCATTATACAAAACTTTTACACTTTCACCAAATTGAATTAACAGTAACGTTATAAAAAAGCTGATCTAAAGACGTAAAAAGAGAGATATTCATCCCATATTTATCAATAAATCTAATATTTTATGAAAATCAGTTTCTTTTTGCCCAAACAATATATTTTTTACGATCTGCTAAAACAACTAATCGACTCCCAAAGAAACATAGCCTTCATGTTTAAAAATTTTGCTGCCTCTTTCCAAGATAACGAAAGTTATTCTATCCAAGCCAAAGCTATAGAACATGAAGCTGATGATAAAACCAGAGAGATTTCAGACCAACTTAATGGTTTCTCGGCTGAAACAGCCAGTGCTATCAGCCTTTTCTTGGCCACTCACCTTAGGCATACCGGTTAGCACCACTCATGCCATTACCGGGGCGATTTCCGGCGTTGGTTCAGTTAAACGCCTGTCAGCTGTCCGCTGGGACGCCACTTTAAAAATCGTCTGGACCTGGTTTCTCACTATTCCAGCGGCTTTAGTTATGGCCTATTTTGTCTATAAACTGCTAGACCTAATTTTTCTCTAAAATAAAACCGCCATCGCTGACGATTATATCCGAACTACTTAAATATCCATAAACTACTAAAAACCTGCCATTCAAAACCCTATCTTGGTAAGACAAACAAACGCACCAGTATTAAACTTTTAGGAATCTTGCCGATTGATTCTGCCGCATTTTGCGCCGCCAATTCCTCCGTTTGTTCCAAACCTTTGAGTTCCATTCTGGTGTCTCTATTGTACCAAGTTAGAACCTATTTTCAAAACAAAGTATAATAGCGTTTCTAGCGTGCTAAAGCACTTTTGTGCAATAGCACAGATCTTTCTCAAAGAGAAAGTGCGAGGAAACGCTAAACGGCCCAGATACCACCAAATGAGCCGTTTAGAAAATGGACTCAGTTTTGCGAAACAATATTGCGGGAGGAAGGATTCGCAAAATTGAGATTTATTTTTTTGAAATTCGGCGGGATTGGGTTTGAGTTTCCGCCCCGTAGGAGGGTTGCGGGAGGAATGCGGGGCGGGTTTTTGGATTTTTGGCAGACATACAAAAGAAAAAGTCATTCAAATTTTATTTGAATTACTTTTTAAATTAAAGTTCCTTAACGGCACTGTCGCCAAATGACAATCTTTCGTACACTTATCCTCATCTAAAACGAACTTAAAAATGATATAATGAAGGTAGGATTTTATTAATTAATCAAACAAAAATATGCAACATCCTACCGATAAAACAAGCAAGATGTTACTGACCACCGAAGCAGAATTATTTGACAAATTAATAGATAAAAATGATCCTTTCAGAAAGTTGGAAAAAATTATTGATTTCGACGAGCTAAGCGAACCATTAAGAGAATGCTATAGCGACATTGGTTCAGACGGTATTGATGTGGCCAAAGGATTTAAAGCGCTCCTGGTTCAATTCTGGGAAGACTACTCTGACCGGGAAATGGAAAAAGCTCTAAGATACAATATAGCCATCCGCTGGTTTGCCGGTTTTTCTCTGACTGAAGATACCCCTGACCATTCCTACTTCGGTAAACTAAGAAGAAGAATCGGGCCGTCAAAATTGGCTGATATTTTTAACCGGGTCAATGCCATCCTCAAGCAATACGGGCTGTTCGGTATTGATTAAAAATCAATCCAAGTTAAGTTCAATGTCATTACTTTTGTGACAATTTAGTATTTGGTGACAAGCCCATAACATAGGAATCAAAATTTTGATTCCTTATCAGGCAAGGAGTATCTCCGAACTTTTCATAAAAAAACTTTTCTTTTCCGTGCTTATAATCAAATGCTTTTTTTGGGTTACAATTTTCTGTGTTTCCTAGAAAACCATTTGTTTTACTTGTATAGGCACAAGTAGCATAAGTTCCATCAGGATAAACAGCAAGTCCATGATATGAATAACCACACCTTCCGTCAAAAAGTGTTAGTGGTCCACCCGACTCTGAAAAATTTTTTATACTTTGCATATGGTCATCTGGATTCGGACTTAGATCTTTCATTAAGATAGGCCAGTTTTTAACTGCTCCGCCATCATACGCAAGCGGGTTACAAACAAAATAAGTATCATCCCCAAAATGTGATTTAATTTCCTGAATTTCACCTTCATTAATTTTGGATATTGTTGTAATTATTGCAGTGTTAACTACTTTTATACCATTTTTATATTCAATAGTATCTCTGTATTTACCAATACAATTTTCTATATTCCCCAGTATCTTTTTATGATAATCGGGAGGATATACTTTTGATTTTGGTTTAGCCATCATGCAAAATTTGTATGCATCAAGTGAATCAAATGATATTGCAACAACAGTATTATTATCTTTTAAAAAAGATATCATATCTGAATCAAGCTCAAAACCATTTGAATACACAATAGGAATCATTCCTTTTTTTGTCACATATTCAATCAATGGAATTGAATGCATATGTATAAGAGGTTCAGCAAGCCCTGCAAAAATAATGACTTCTCCTCCCATGTCCTTTGCCTCATCAATTAACAATTTTCGCTTTTTGAGAGATAAATATTCAGGATTAAATGATTTTGTAGGTAAATTGTGATTGTTGAAACACTTGAGACACTCATGGGGGCAACCCATGTATTGATAGAGTAGAGCAAGATAAATAAAATCATTCTCATTTATCTTGCTTTGTGCAATCATCGAAAAATACTTTGGTGTTCCTCTAATAACTTTTAAATTTTCTGTTTTCATTTTACTTAAATCATCCGTGAATGATGTTAATAAATTTATTTTAGACCTTTGAAAATCAACAAAATTACAAATATGATATAATACAGTTGAAACTAACTAAAAGTTATCTTCAACTGTATACCCAGAACCGGTGCTAAAAATGTCAAAATATCATTTAACGCGGGACAATTAACTCATTTTGGCGGGGTGTATTTACTGCACCGTTTTCTACAGCAATTACAATTTTGCACCTTTCTCAACGCCCATATGCGCATAGTGGAGCGCAACAATTATTTCACCGTCACCGAAAAGACTATTTGCTCTGATTTATCCAATGATACTTGGTTTGAACAGCATCGAGCTAACAGTGTTGCTTGGCAATAATGGTGTATTCCAATATCTGACTGGGCTGCCTCGCGTACCAGGACCAAATACATTGAAAAGATTTCTGATAGATAAGGCCGGTGTTTTAAAACCACGACTTGGGTCAGCTCATAATCTCTTGCGGGCTCATTTTCTAGCGAATCATTCCAGTTATTGGCTTGACTTTGATTCAACCGTTAAAACTTTATATGGCAATCAGGAAGGTGTAGTCAAGGGATACAACCCGGAACACAAAGGCAAAAAATCATATCATCCCCTAATCTGTACCGAGGCTCATTTCCAAGATTGTCTTGGTGGTGAACTTCGATACGGAAACGTTGACACGAAGGATGAAGAAATAAAAACCTTCCTTTTCTTATTAGAAAATGGAGAACAAACTGCTGGTAATTTAGCAAAAAAAGCTGGACTCTCTCGTCCATCTTTGTATGGTTTTCTTAAAAAATTAAAAGAGAACGGGCTAATAATTGAATCACAAAAAAACAGTGTAAAAACTTTTCAAACAAGCTCAAAGGAAAAAATACAATCCATATTAGATGGACAAATTAATGAATTAGAAAAAGGAAAATCTGATATTGAAAAAATATTTACTGAAATTAGAAAAGGAACACTTGCTACAAGTCCAAAGTTTCAATTTTTTGAAGGAAAAGATGGTGTTCAACATGTACTTAAAGATTTGCTTTTGTATCGTAATATTGAAACAAAAACATATTGGCCAATAAAATCAATGATTGAAATTTTATCAGAAGATTTCTTTATTAATTTAAATAAAGAACGTATAAAGAAAAATATTTATTAGACTGTAGAACAATGACCCCTCGTCAGGGGGTAAAAGTTCCCTTAAAAATTGAATAAAATTGACGACTTATCCTCATCTCAA
>PEXX01000004.1 GCA_002778965.1 Candidatus Kuenenbacteria bacterium CG08_land_8_20_14_0_20_37_23
CATTATTGGTTTGTTTAGTTCAGTCACTTATATCTTACCCAAATATCAGAAGAAATCAAGACTTGATAAATATGAATAAACAGGATAATATTAAAATAATTGAAGCATGATTCTCGCCTTTGCCATTTCAACGTAAGCTAGAAGGAATCCATTAAACAAGAATAATCTACTGTCCATCCCGTTCTTCAGCTTTAAGGGATTTTTCGGTAGCTTTACTTTTTCCTGCCTGCATTGCTACGCAAAGCGTTACAGACTGGCGAAATGACAAAAGGGCCATTATTCAGCTGGAGACTATCTTAGTTTAAGTACGCCGAAAGTGCAGGGCGAGCTGGCAAATTTATATGCTTTGTGCTGGAGTGGCGGAACTGGTATACGCGCATGCTTTAGGAGCATGTGGGGCAACCCTTGGGAGTTCGAGTCTCCCCTCCAGCACCAAAACCGGCTAACGCCGATCTTTTTATGTTTCTAATTTTTTTGTTATAATATAATAAGAAAATAAATCTATGGGAAATAAACATGAAATTGCCATAAAAATAGGTGGTGAGGCAGGTTTTGGAATAAAAACAGCTGGGTTGTCTTTGGCCAGAACTTTATTTAATAAAGGTTTTGGAGTTTTTGGTTATAGCGAATATCCGTCTTTAATTCGCGGCGGACACAATACATACCAGATAAACGTGGCCAACAGAAAGATAATGTCCGCGACAGTTAATATAGATATTCTGGTGGCTTTAAATCAAGAAACAATTGAATTGCACGCCGCTGAACTGGGCAAAAACAGCGTAATTATTCATGACGGCTTGAAGACCAAGAGTGATGTTAAAAATATTGACATACCGCTAATGGAACTGGCGAGCAAGACCGGCAATGAACTGGCGCGCAACACGGTCTCTCTTGGCGCGGTGGCATATTTAATTGGTTTTGAAGAGAGCGCTATGAATGAGGAGCTAACCGAAAAATTCGGAACAAAAGGCAAAAAAGTTTTAAATATGAATAAAGAAGCGGTAAGGCTTGGTTATAATTTTATAAAAAATAATTACTCGTCACTTATTAGTCATTATTCATTACTTAGCGGAAAAACAAAGATCTCCGGAGATAAAAAAGTAGAAGAATATAAAGAAGCGAGCGCTAATACCCATCTGATGACTGCCAACGAGGCTGTGGCAGATGGAATGATTCAAGCCGGTTGTAAGCTTTACTCTGCTTATCCGATGACGCCAGCAACATCTATTATGCATATTTTGGCGGCCAAACAAAGAGAATATAATTTAGTTGTTCACCAGGCGGAAGATGAAATATCCGCGATTGGCGTAGCGCTTGGCGCGGCAACGACAGGAGTGCGATCAGCCACTGGAACATCAGGCGGAGGGTTCGCTTTAATGACGGAGAATCTTGGATTGGCGGCTATGACGGAAACGCCAGTTGTGATCATAAATTCACAAAGGCCAGCGCCAGCCACCGGCTTGCCGACATGGACTGAACAAGGTGATTTGCAATTTATGATTCGGGCCGCGCACGGTGAATTTCCGCGTATCGTGATTGCTCCGGGAGATGCCCAAGAGGCATATTATATGGTCCAGGATGGATTTAATTTGGCGGAAAAATTTCAAGTACCTGTGATATTTCTAATGGACAAAATAATTTCAGAATCTGATTTTAGTCTGTACGATATTGAAACAAATAAAATTCAAATAAAACGCAAGGGCTTTATTGATGATAATGAGCTGGAGAGAATTGAAAATTACAAAAGATATGAATTGACAAGCACTGGAATTTCACGTCGAGCCGTGCCGTGCCAAGTTAATGGGACGCATATTATCAACTCGGATGAGCATGATGAGTATGGATTTTCAACAGAAAGATCTGAAATGAGAACTAAAATGGTGGACAAAAGATTTAAGAAGGTAAAATTGATGGAGACTGAAATACCGGAACCGATTATGTATGGTGATGTTAACGCGGATTTGACGATAGTTGGCTGGGGGTCGGTGAAGGGTGCGGTGATAGATGCGATTGAAGAATATAAAAATATAAAAATACGAGAATATAAAAAAAAGTCTGTCAACTTCTTGCATATTGTGTATCTTTGGCCGTTTCAAAGTAAAAGAGTAAAAGCTGTTTTGTCGGGCGCCAGAAATATTTTACTCGTTGAGAATAACAAAACGGGCCAGCTTGGAGAATTAATAAGACAAGAAACCGGCATTGAAATAAAAAATAAATTTTTAAAATATGATGGTCGGCCATTTTTTAGGGAAGAAATTATAAATAAGATAGAGGCATTCAAATAATCGGCGCTTAATGATTTTTTAATTATGGACACTCCAAACCAAAAATTCAATACAGCAGTGTCTCCGACATGGTGTCCTGGCTGCGGAAATTATGGCATTTGGCAAGCACTGAAAACGGCCTTGTTTGAACTCAGACTTGAGACACACCAAGTTTTTATAAGTTATGACATCGGTTGTTTTGGCAATGGGTGTAATTTCACGAAAACGTATGCTTTCCATTCTTTGCATGGCCGGGCCTTGCCGCCAGCCGCTGGAGCAAAATTGGGAAATAAGAATCTCACCGTTTTGGCGCTTAGCGGCGACGGCGGAGCCTATGGCGAAGGAATTCAGCACTTGATTCATAGCGCAAGATATAATATAGACGTGGCATATTTAGTTGCCAATAATCAGAGATTCAGTCTGACAGCCGGCCAAGCTTCGCCAACAACGCGCGCAAACGCTAAAACTCCGACAACTCCATTTGGCGAAATTAAACAGCCGATTAACTCGCTATTATTGTCATTAATGTCGGGAACAACTTTTTTAGCGCGCGGATTTGCAGGCGACCAAAAACACTTGGCAGAAATAATTAAACAAGCGATTGAACATAAGGGTTTTGCTCATATTGATATACTTCAGCCATGCGTAACATTTAATAAAGAGAATAGCTATGAGTGGTATAAAAACGTAATTTATAAATTAGAAGAGCATAAATATAATCCTTCTGACAGAAAAAAGGCCATAGAGAAAACGCAAGAGTTTGAGCTTGAAAACAAGATGCCAATTGGTGTAATATATAAGGAAGACAGGAAGACGTATGAGGAACAAATACCGCAGTTGGAAGAAGAGTCCTTATGTTATCAAAAGTTAGATAAAATAAATTCTCTACAAAAATAATGTAAAAATATGATTTCAATAAAAAATTTGAACAAATCTTTTGGCGATAACAAGGTGCTGGATAATATTTCTTGCGAAATTAAAAATGGCGAGATTATTGGCATGCTCGGTCCAAATGGAGCGGGTAAAACAACGACTTTGCGTATTTTGATCGGCTTTTTGTCTGCCGATGAAGGTGAAATAAAAATTAATGGCAAAAACATTGATAACCCGGAAGAAGCTCTTCACATTAAAAAAATAATTGGCTACTTGCCGGAAAACAATCCGCTTTATCCCGAAATGCTCGTAGAAGAATATTTGAAAATGATGGCAGAATTGAAACAAATTCCAAAAGAAAAACAAGAAATGGAAATAAAAAAATCGACAGCCAAAACTGGAATCAGTGAAGTTTATTACAAACAAATTTCTGATTTGTCAAAGGGATTTAAACAAAGAGTCGGTTTAGCCGCGGCAATTATTGGTAATCCGGAAATTCTGATACTTGATGAACCAACGGAAGGCCTTGATCCAAATCAACGGATAGATATTAGAAATTTGATTAAAAATCTTGGAGCCGACAAAACAGTAATTATCTCATCGCATGTTTTGACCGAAGTTGAAAATACATGCGAAAGAATAATTATTTTAAATAAAGGAAAAATCGCGGCCGATGGCAAGACCAGGGAGATAATTGACGGAACGCGCGGAAAGAAAACATTGGTGTTGGAAATAGAAGGTGAGGGAATTGAGAGCGGGCTTGGAAAATTGGTTGATAGTAAAAATATAAAGATGCTAGAGTATAAAAATAATAAATTCAGGGGCAGCGTGCAAATTGAAAATAACAACGAACTGAGACCACAAATTTTTAATTTGGCCAAAGATAATAATTGGGTAATTTGGGAAATGCATCAGAAAGAAATTAGCCTTGAAGATGTATTCAGGGAATTGACAAAAATCAATAAATGATAATCAGCCAATAATAAACCAATAATAAACAAAGAACATATTTTATGTCAAATATTTATATTATACTCAAAAAAGAACTGCGCGCGTACTTTTACCAGCCAACTGCATATATATTGCTCGTTGTATTTTTGGTCATCTCATATTTTTTCTATTTTAGGCCCGTATTAATTACAGGAGAAACGAGCCTTAGGCCGTTATTTAGTATCTTGCCATGGATAATGATGTTTTTCGTGCCGGCTATTTGTATGAGTTTAATAGCCAAAGAAAAAGATAACGGCACTTTTGAAACATTATCCACGCAACCAGTGAGCATGTTGCAAATTATAATCGGCAAAGCCCTTGGGGCCTTTGTTTTTGTTATGATCGCCGTGCTGATTACATTGACAATTCCAACAACTCTCTCAAGATTTGGTGATTTTGATTGGGGGATAATTTTCAGCCAATATCTAGGGACAGCTTTTTTGCTGGCCAGTTTTGTAGCCATCGGCACATGGGCATCCTCCGTCACAAAAAATCAGGTTGTAGCATTCATCCTTGGCATTGGCATAAATTTTGCTCTTATTCTTGCCGGTTTTGAAATGGTGACTTTATCTCTATCATATCCATTTGATGTGATTTTTAAAAGAATAAGTATTCTTGATCATTTTTATAATGTAACACGCGGAGTAATTGATATACGCGATATTGTATATTTTTTGGTATTAATTTTAATTTTTGGGTTTTTGACATATTTGACGCTGCTAAAAATCAAGGGCGGAAAGACACAAAAAAATTATAGAAAATTATCAAGTATAATTGTTGTAATCGTAATTGCTGGGCTTATTGTAAATTTGAGTGGCAACTATATTAATGGCAGAATTGATCTGACCAAGGGCCAAATTTATACATTATCTGAAGCGACAAAAAATATACTAGGGGATTTGGAAAGTTCAATTGATATCCATTTCGTAGTTTCAAAAGAAATACCGGCGCAATTGGAAGCCAGCGTCCAAGATGTTAATGATATGCTGAAGGATTACGTAAAAGAGGGTAAAGGTAAAATAAATTTATATACATACTATCCCGATAAAGAGGAAAGCGCCGCGGCAAGAGCTGAAGAACTAGGTATTCCAGCTATACAATTTAATGTGATAGCCAAGGACGAATTTTCAACCAAAAAAGGCTATTTTGGATTGGTAGTAGAGACCGGCGTCGGAGAGAATAAAAAAACAGAATCAATTCCTTTCATTGAACAAACCAACACACTTGAATATCAGCTGACAAGCTTTATATGGAATATGGTTAATGATGAAAAGAAAAAAATCGGTTGGCTGGCTGGGCATGGAGAAAAAGATTTAATTCAGGAAATGGGATATTTAAACAGTCAACTGGCAAAACAGTATGCGTTAGCTGATATTAATTTAACCAAAAGAGATGATAATGGCGATGAAATTGGATACAATGATATTCCTGAAGGTGTAACTGTTTTAGTAATAGCCGGGCCGAAAAAAAATTTGAGTGAAGCAGAAATGGGAAAAATAAACGCCTACTTGTTAAATGGCGGGAGCGCCATGGTTCTAGGGGAAACCATTGAAATAAATCCGCAATATATGATGGCCACAACATCAGAGGGCACCATCAATCTCTTGCTGAATGAGTGGGGAGTTAATATCAATGATGATATAGTTTATGATCTTGGTTCGCATGAAAGCGTAAGCTTCCGTGACAGTGCGGTAAACTATATTTTACCGTATCCTTTTTGGGTGAAAGCAATAGCTACGGCTGGAAATAATTTTTTGGGTAATATAAAATCCTTGCTTCTGCCATGGTCTTCTTCAATCAGCGTTATGGAGAACAAATTAAAAGAGAATACACAGATAACGCCTCTTTTTACCACGACCGAATTTGGCGGATCGCAAAAAGATATTTTTGATCTCAATCCGCAACAAAATTGGCCAAAAAATAATTTAGGATACAAAAATATGGCCATCGCAATTCAGAATTTTTTTGATAATAAGACATCAAGACTCATAGTCGCGGGCAGTGTGAATTTTGCAGTTGATGATTTTGTGCAAAACTCATCTGGCAATGCCGTCTTTATGTTGAACGCTATTGAGTGGTTGGCGCAGGATGATATTTTGTCCTCTATTAGGACTAAGAATTTATCAAGCGCGCCTCTTTTATTTAAAACGGAAGAAGAGAAAAACTCTGTGAAGTATTTTAATATTGTCGGTGTGCCAATGATAATCATTTTGGCGGGAGCAGTGGTGATGTTGAAGAGGAAGAAAAAGATGAATAGAAAATTGTTGAATTAGCAAATTAACAATTAGAAAAAAAGTTTTTAAATTTTAAATGAATTATCTATATACAACAATATTAATGATTTTCGGCGTGCTACTATTTTCTGTGGCGATGGGCGCTCTTTCTCTAGCGCCATGGGTGCCGACACGCAAAAATGATTTGAAAAGAATTTTTGAACTGGCTGGTTTAAAATCCGGCCAGATTTTTTATGATCTTGGATGCGGAGTTGGCACTACTGTATTTTATGCTGATAAAAAATATAAATTGCATGCCAACGGCATTGAATTAGGCCTCCCATTTTACTTGATTTGTATTTTTAGAAAAATACTTTCTGAATCTAAAAATACGAAATTTATTTGGGGAGATTTTTTTAGAACAAATTTTTCTGATGCAGATGCTGTATATCTTTTCGGTTTGCCTATGAGTCTTAAAAAAAAACTGGCAGAAAAGCTTACAAAAGAACTCCGGCCAGGCGCGCTTGTCATTTCATATGTTTTTCCGATTGAGGGTTGGCAGCCGAAAAAAGAAGATGGAGACGGAGAAAAAAATGCAAAAATATACTTGTACGTCTTATGATAGTCGATAATTTGTCTTTGGTGGAATAATAAGAACGAAAATTTGATTTTTTAAATTAAAAGTTTTTTTCTGCTTCGCAGGAATTATTCGGGGTTATTTTTTAAATTTCTTATGACAAAACTCTAAGAAAATTTAGATGCTTAATTCTATGTCTAATAAATACGAATCTGGATACACTTTGCGGGTTGAGGAGAAAACCGAAGTTGAAAAAAAGGCGAAAAAGCAAGCCGAATTTTACTTAGCTAAGCTCGCTGAAATAAAAAATGAGCCAGAAAACAAAGGACAAATAAAATTAATCCATTTTTTTAAAGACGGGCGAATAATCCAAGATCACTTATTGAAAAATCAATCACCCCTGTATGATTGCGACAGAGAGTGGCTGAATAAATTAGGATTGGATGTTGAACAAATGGATGTAAGGCTTGATAACAATGTAAGCTATTTAGTAGCCATACCCGCACAAAGCTTGGGTCAATGGATTAACACTAAGTCATGGTTAAAGTTGAGTCGGGCTGGTACTTTAGATAATGCAGTAATATTATCCGTACCAAAGACTGAATTAATCTTTCGAGAGCATGATTTTGTCGAGCAATCATTTTTGCATGGCGATGGGACTGGCAAATTAGCAAAAGAATATTACGAATCAACAAACAAAGAAGGCGGTAACTTAAAAATGACTGAAGCATGGCTACCAAAAGAAGTAAGTTTTACCGAAGAACA
>PEXX01000003.1 GCA_002778965.1 Candidatus Kuenenbacteria bacterium CG08_land_8_20_14_0_20_37_23
AAAGCCCGAATGCCGAGCGGCGAAGCCGCGAGGCAATGCTTCCGTCTGGCTCAAAAAATTCTGAAAGTTCCTGTTGGTAGTCCCTAGGGGAATTGAACCCCTGTTTTCAGGATGAAAACCTGATGTCCTAACCATTAGACGAAGGGACCAGTTAAGTGTGTTGTGGGCGTGTCGTCGAATGGCATTTTTGAATTTTTTCCAATTTTTTTAGGCTGACATTGGCTATTAAATTTTTTAAAAATCATAAAATTTGTTATTCAGCGACAGTTTTGTTATTTAAAAAGAACGCTTTTTATAGCATTTTTTAGTATTAATATTATAACATATTTATTTTGGCTTGACAAGTTTTTTGAACTATGTTAATGTTACTTAACATCTTTTTATTTTTTATAATATTTTTATCTATATTTTCCTCTAATAGCGGCGAAAGCGAAGGAAACCCTCCTAACCGGACCGAGTAGCCTCAAGTTAAGGATAACTAGGTATTCCTAGTTGTTCTTACGCTATTGGGGGGTAATATGGATAAAATTAAAATATATTGCGTCAATTTGTAGGTATCTTGCGATGCAAGCCAATCTGGGGGAGCTGTCAGTTCGTGAGAAGCAACAACAGAAGACAGACTTTAAAATTTTTTTGTATAATTTTTGAGGTCTTTTTTTTATACTATGATGGGTTTTCAGCAATTATTTTTTCTACCTCATTGGCCACTTGATTGAATATATTTTTTTGAAGCTGTCGTATCTCCACAGGTTTAAATCTCGCCAATACGAATTTATCTGCCGGTAGCTGATCAGGCACACTATTATCTATGCCGATTCGGATTCTTTTAAATTGATCTGTGCCAAGATTTTTAATAATTGATTCAATACCCCTATGTCCGGCCGAGGAACCGCCGTTCCTGACGCGGATTTTTCCCAAAGGCAGATCCAATTCATCATAAATAATGATAGTGTCCTGCGGATTGATTTTATAAAATGATTGGAGAGCCAATACAGCATCTCCGGAATTATTCATATATGTTTGTGGTTTGGCAAATATAATTTTTTCATCGTTTATTTTGTCCGAGCTGAGAGCTGTTGAATATTTGTTATCTATTTTAAAATCAGCAAAATCAAATTTTTTTGCCAAAAAATCAACTGCCATAAAACCGACATTGTGTCTGGTTTTTCCGTATTTTTTGCCGGGGTTTCCCAGTCCGACTATGAGTTTCATAAATTTAGAATATGTGAGTTTTATTATTTTGACCATTTGACCGCTAATTTTATCGGCACACCGTGAAATCCGAATTTTTTACGTAAATTATTTATAATGTATTTGCGATACTCTTCTGGTAATTTTTCTTGCGAACCTATGATGCAAGAAAATGTAGGAGGTCGAGTATCTATTTGTTCCAAATGAGTGATAAAAGCCCGCTTGAGCTTTGTTCTAGTACTGTCGCCGATTTGTTTTTTTGGTGGTGGTTGATGCTGGATGATTGTTTTTAGAAATTTATTCAAAGCGCCGGCAGGAATTTTTATTTGCTTGCGATCTTCCACTACTAATATTAATTTTAGTATTTTTTGGACATTAAAGCCAGTTTTTGCGCTTGTAAAAATTATAGGCGACCAAGACAGATGCGGGAAATGGCGATAAATATATTGTGTGTATTCTTTTGTCAGATTTTCGTTATCTTCGCCTTGATTTTTCAAAAGGTCGTATTTATTGGCCACAATAATCACGCCCGCACTATATTTTGTCAAGAGTCTGCCCAAAATTAAATCTTGTTTTGTGATATTTTTTGAAATGTCAAGCAAGAGAAGCGCAATGTCAGATTTTTTTAGCGCAGAGATGGTCATTTTCACTCCGAGCTCCTCTAGCGTCTGGCGCGCTACATTAGCTTTGCGTCTTATGCCAGCTGTATCTGTGATGACTATTTTTTTTTGCTCAAATTCAATCAGCGTGTCATTTGGTTCGCGAGTAGTTTGTGCAACAGGAGAAACAATAGCCTTTTTTTCGCCAGCAAAGCTATTTGCAAGAGAAGATTTTCCGACGTTTGGTTTGCCTATAATAATTACATTAATAGGGCGCGACGGATCAACAGAAGAGGAAAGATCCGAATCATCCAGTTTTTTTATAATTTCATCCAGTAAGTCCCCGGTTCCCGAACCATTAACGGCTGATACAAGTAATGGATTGCCAAGTCCAAGTTTATAGAATTCAGCCGTCATTTCGCGTATTTTTGGACTGTCGCATTTATTAACAACTAAAATTATTTTTTTATTTTTTGTTTTGCGTAAATAATCGGCAATTTGGCGATCCTGCGGATTCAAACCTTCTCTGGCGTCAACAACAAAAAGAACCACCTTGCTTTTTATTAGCGCGATTTTTGCTTGAAACTCTACTTGTTTATCTACATCATCTACACTTTCTCCTTTAAATTTTTTTTCTTGCCTCCTCGTCATGTCGCGCAGGGGTTTTTGTCCAGCCAAAAATCCGCCAGTATCAATCAATTCAAATTGATCGCCTTGCCATTGAATTTCTGTATATTTCAGATCCCTGGTAGTGCCTGGAATATCAGAAATCATTGCTTGTTTTTTTCCAGCCAGGCGATTGAAAAGAGTTGATTTTCCTACATTGGCCCGGCCGATTATGGAAATAGTATTCATATTAACATTTCTAACTTTTTGAAATTTTTGGATCGGATTTTTTCTGCATCATGGTTTTCAATGTATCAAAGACAAAGACCAGGTACGGCGTTGCAATAAATAATATTAATTTTTCTTTTCATTGTTTGAATTCTCAATTAATGTGGCGAGTCTTGCTTGCTCCGTTGTCCATTCTTTGATGGCGTTGATGGCTTTCTCCTGATCAAGCCCGACGACTATCAGAAATTCGGAATCTACTTTTTTTTGTTCTCCCAAATCATTTGTTTGGTATAAGAGTGGATTTAAAAATTCAGGCACGTCTTTGGCGGCATTGGCAGACATTCTGTTTTTTAATATTCTTAGCGCTTCCTGATTGTTGTTTTCAACCAAACTATATATAACTGTTTTTTCAAAGTCTTGGCGTGGCGAATTAACGAGCCTTACTACATTAAAACCCCATGACTCCAATGAAGAGCCACTATAAGTTGCAAGACCCTCAATCGTGGTTCCATTGGCGATGATGACACGCACATTGTTTTTGGCTATGGTATTCACTAAAAAAATATTTTGCGCGAATTCTTGAAGTTCCGCAAGATCTCCTGACCGTGGGGCAAGCACATCAGCTCCGTCCTCGGTTGTAATTGATTTTAGGAGTCCTCCGGGAGAATCGTCAAGAATATAGCGTTCTATTTTATCAAAATTTAGATTTTTGAACAGATTTATGATTTGCGGCAATTGCCATGCTTCAATATTTGTTTGTGTGTTCGCTTGGGCGTTATTGTATAGAGAATATATTCTGTTTGGATTTATAAATGTTTTCCAATTTAGTATTTTATTTTTGACTGCCAATATTATTTTTTGTTGTCTTATGCTTCTTGCGAAATCAGAGCCTTCCCAATTGTCACCGTGGCGCGAACGCGCGAAAATAAGAGCTGTTTGCCCATCCATATGCTTAAATCCAGAATCAAAATGAATTGTTCGTGTCTCATGGTTTTTATCCGGATATTCACTATCAGTGAAAGTCCGGTCAACCATGATGTCAATTCCCTCTATATTATCAATAATTTTGACAAATCCAGAAAAATCAATTCTCGCCCAGTAGTTAATTGGTATGCCAAAAGTTTCCCCAACTGTTTTTGCGGCTAAGGCCGAACCGCCTCCTTTATAGTTATTTAATTCGCCATACGCATTGGCATGATTGATTCTTTGCCAGCCATTGTCTGGAATTTTAACAAACAAGTCTCTTGGTATGGACAGAAGGGCGATTTCTTTCGTTGATAGATTGATGCTTACGACAAGCATTGTATCTGTGAGAAGGGCTCCGTCATGTCCAGCGCCGCCAATGCCCATAAGGAGAAAATTGATTCTGTCGTCGTTTTTTGCGAGTTTGTCGTTCCAGCTGATTAATGTTCTAATTTGGCTGATAATTGGTAATTTAGCAAGAGTTTTGCCAAAAGTTTCTTGAGAAAAAACTGCTTTATATGATAGCATAAAAGAAACGACAAAAAGAATCAGGAAAATAATTAATAAAAATCGACCGGCTTTATACAGCAGACCGTGTTTTTTTTTTCTTTGCCCAGCTTTGATTATGCCGTCTTTAATAAAATTTATATTGTGGTGATACATAATCAAACTAAAAATCCAAACCGCAACGAAATACAAGAAAGGAAAAGCATATTTGGCTTTTCTGCAGATTAAACATACACTAAAGATAGACTTGCGTCAATGGGTAAAATGTGTTAATGTAAGGTTAAATTAACTTTTTTGATAAACGATTGGGCATATAGCTCAGCTGGTAGAGCGCTACCTCCACACGGTAGAAGTCTCTGGTTCAATTCCAGATATGCCCACCAGTATTTATGGATCGCATATCTAAAATATTTGAACAGCTCTCGTTTTATAAAATAATTTTTATCTAAAAAGATGACTATTTTGTGTAATATAAATTAAAAATTAAAATTTTATTTTATGTCTTTCATTGAACCAGCGCCAGAAAAAAAACCCACTTTTGAACCAGAAACCGATCGCGATAAAATAAAGAGCCAAATAAGGGATTTCATTTGGGAAACATTGAAAGTGATTGTTGTTTCTCTTGCTATAATAATTCCAGTCAGATATTTTTTAATTCAGCCGTTTTATGTCAAGGGCGCTTCCATGGAATCGAATTTTTATGATCATGAGTATCTGATTGTTGATGAAATATCGTATCGTTTTAATGAGCCGGAAAGAGGCGATGTTGTTGTTTTTAAATATCCGTATGACCGCAGCCAGTATTTTATAAAAAGAATTATCGGCCTGCCCGGAGAGACCGTGCTGATCAAAGATGGAAAGATTATAATAAGCGATGTCAACAATGTAAGTGGTTTTGTGCTACGAGAGGATTTGTATTTGCAGAACACATATACTCAAGGCAATGAAAGCATTGAACTCAACGAGGATGAATATTTTATTATGGGAGATAATCGCTCCGCGTCTCTTGATTCGCGTATGTTTGGCCCGATTAAAAAAAGCGATATTGTCGGCCGCGCATGGATACGCGGATGGCCTATTGAAAGAATGAAAGTTTTTAATGATCCTGTATATTAAAAAGTTTGAAAGTTAAAAAGTTAGAAATTAGCTCAAGGCGCATATTCGTTTAGTAATAGAAATTTTAAATTATGTCTCGCATATCAGGCAAATCAATTCAATTGCTCAAGGGCTTCAAGGATATTTTACCGGAACATCAAAAGTACTGGAATTTTTTGATATCACAAGCCGAAAAAATTTTTTTAAATTACGGTTTTGAGAAAATAGACGTGCCTGTGCTTGAAGAATCCAGACTGTACATCAAAGGAACTGGCAAGCATACTGATATTGTGCAAAAAGAGCTTTATGAATTTGACGATAAGAATGGCGAAAGGGTAGCTTTGCGTCCTGAATTTACGCCTGGTATTTGCCGCGCATATATTGAACACGGAATGTTGAATAAACAACAGCCTTTGAAGTTTTATGCTTTTGGGCCTGTATTTAGGCATGACAATCCTCAAGCTGGCCGTCTCAGACAGTTTCACCAGTTTGATTTAGAGGTGATTGGCACAGATAGCCCAGTGGCTGACGCTCAATTGATTATCATTGCCTATCGTTTTTTGGAATCTCTTGGTTTGACGTTGGTTGTGCATATTAATAGCATTGGTTGCAGTTCATGCCGCGCGGAGTATATATCCTGTTTAAGACAATATCTTATGGGGGCGCAAAGAAAAAAGCGGCTTTGTGAAAATTGCCGTGAAAGATACAGTAAAAATCCTTTGCGCATACTTGATTGTAAAGAAGAAGAATGCCAGAAAACAATATATTCTGCTCCGCAGATCGTTGATTTTCTTTGTGACGAGTGTAAAAAACACTTTATGGCCGTACTTGAACAACTAGATGATATTGAAATTCCATATATTTTGGATGTTAGATTGGTGCGCGGGCTTGATTACTATACAAGAACAACTTTTGAGATTTATTTCAAAGATCAATTAGCTGAAGAGAATAGGACGCAATCGGCTTTAGCCGGAGGCGGACGCTATGATGGGCTGATTGAGCTTTTAGGCGGACGGCCAACTTCTGCAATCGGTTTTGCGATTGGCGCGGAGAGAGTAATCTCAAGAATGCGCGATAATAATATTAATGTTCCAGAATATAACAAACCGGACGTTTTTGTCGCGCAGCTCGGCCTTGAGGCGAGGAAAGAGAGCTTTAAACTTTATGAAAGACTTCTGGCTGAAAATATCAAAGTTGGAGAAAGTTTTTCGCAAGATGGCTTGAAAAAACAGCTAGAAAAGGCAGATAGCTTAAATGTTAAATTTACTTTGATTCTCGGCCAGCGCGAGATTATTGATAAAACAATTATTTTACGCGATATGAATTCAGGCATTCAGGAGATTATTAATTATGACAATATTATTAATGAAATCAAGAAGCGTATTAAAACTCTTAATTCATCTATCAAGAGTTATATGCTCGCAGATATTAAGAGAGATGAAAAATTTGAAGAAAAAGATGTTGATTTAGTTAAGAAAGTGGAAAAAAACATTGGCCGAAAAGAAGTATTAATTAATGGAAACCGCGATAATGGCGAAGATACAAAAAAGAAAGAACAATTTATTGGCAATCGTCAGCCTAAATATAAACTTAACAGTGATGACGAAGAGAATGAAAAGATTATCAATAAATTCTAGAACATAGAATGTGGGCGCAGATTTTGACTGATCCGCACTAATTTGTTATATTTATTTGTAGAAAACTGTTTATAAAATAGAAATTTATAGTTTTAAAGAAAGGTGGTGTTATTATGGCAGTTGAAGTAAAACGCAAACAAAATGAATCAGTGGAAGGCTTACTTAGACGTTTTTCTAAAAGAATGCTGCAAAGTAGGGTTGTTTTTCGCGTTAAGGCGACTAGATACCATATTAAGCCAAAGACTAAGCGACAGATTAAGGAAGCTGCTTTGAGGCGAAAATATATTCGCGCAAAGAGAGAGTATCTGCAAAAAATTGGACAACTTCCCAATGATGACAATCCAATAGGTTTGTCGGCTAATTACAGGCCAACAAAGCATCAATAATATTAGTAAATGAATCTGCAATATAAAATAGACGTTGATTTAAAACAAGCAATGGCGGCTAAGAATCGACCGGAGATTGATTTATTGCGCCTTATTAAGGCTGCTATAAAAAATGAGATGATCACGCAAAAAAAGCAAACGTTGATTGACCATGATATTTTGTCAGTTATGAAAAAAGAAAGCAAGAAAAGGCAGGATGCCATTTACTGGTATATGAAGGGCAAACGCGATGATCTTATAGAAAAAGAAAGAGCCGAGTTGATGATGATAAAAAAATATTTGCCAGAAGAATTAGATGAAGCGGAGATCAGAAAAATTATAGCTGAAGTAATTACTGAAGTAGGCGAAATCGCGCCAAGTCAATTTGGTTTAGTAATGAAAAAAGTCATGGCAAAAACAGCTGGCAAAGCAGATGGGGCAATGGTGAGCAAGGCGGTGAAGGAGGTTTTGAAATAAATAATTTCAAAAAATAATTTTTAGACACAGAAAATAATTTTGTGAATGACGAAGGCGCCGGATAAGCATTATGAAAATTTTATCCCTTCTACTTTTTCAGCTGGAGATCCTGCCAGTTGAATTGGCAGGCGAAGATCTGCCCTTGGCGGAAAATTTTTTAGATTTAGTTTAAATCAAACTAAATACGAGTGTTATAAATCTGAATCCCCATGCAAAAGATCAGATCTAAAACTAGTTATTTATTATTAACAATGGTTTTGTGTTTTGTTATTTTTTTAGCCATTGTTTTTTTGTTTTTTCCTGGCGGGGAGGTTTTGGCTGAAAATAGCGATATTTTTGGAGTAGATTATGGAGCTGGCTCTGGACTCACTTCCGTAGACATAAGAGTCGCAGCAATCAGAGTTATACGAACAGTTCTTGGCATATTGGGAATTATTGCCTTAGGACTTTTAATCTATGGAGGAGTTGTCTGGATGACTTCAGGCGGTAATCCGCAAAAAATTGAATTGGCTAAAAAAATATTACTCAATACTTTGATTGGGTTGATAATCATTCTGTTGGCTTTCGCCATAGTTCAATATGTTTTTAAGATACTTGAAGGGAGCCAAGACGATGGCGGATTTTCGTGCAGTCCAGGCGTGTGTTATGGATGTCAGAGGTGTTTATCTGACGGAGTCAACTTGATTACCGATCTTAGTTGTTCAAGTTGCAAGTTACCGCCACCTATTCCATCAAGATTTGAATTGCAAAGCATGCAGACATCCCATGTCGGCACGAATGAAAAGAAAGATGTATATACATGCAGTAGAGTGCAGGCTATTTTTAATAGAAATATTGATGCTAACACTATTTCTCAAAATAATGATTTGAAGATAGTCGCAGAAGGCGGTTCGGTAAATGGCAGCTTTACAACATTTGGCAATGTTTTAATTTTCACTCCGCCCGGCGATCCATCTGAGTTTCCCAATAAAGGCAAAAAACACGAATATTATCTACCCACAAGCATTCAAGAAGACAGTAATGATCAATTATCCTTTAGCGCATGTTCTTTGGGAGCAGAGTGCGATGTGGCACCTCCGCCGTATGCTCGCTGGGATTTTGAAGTAGGATTAACGGGCGATCTCGACGCCCCTCAAATTGTTGGCACTTATCCACGTAATGATTTGGCTAATCCAGATATGAATGTTTCAATGACTCCGATAATTGATGTCACGTTTAATGAAAATATAGATATCACAACGTTAGCAGAAATAGAGATAGATCCAATTACACACACTGCAATATATTATGCCAAATTTGGTAATATTTATTTGAAAAAAATAGATGCTCAAGGCAATGAGCTCAACATAATAGATAATCATATTTTACTGGTTGAATTGAAGGAAAATGGATTTATTTTTTACCTTAGAGAACCAAACACACTTGAAGAATTTTCCATATATCAGATTACAGTTCAAGGTATAAGAGATTTGTGCGGAAATGAGATGGTTGCTCCTGTTTCTTGGCAATTCATGACGAACAATACAGGGCCTGGCATAGCAGGCTATTATCCGACCGGAGATAATGTTTGTCCTGATACTAGAGTGAGTGTTAATTTTAATACTTCAATGTTCAGAAATAGAGTGGAGATGACGATTTTGTCATCGCGAAATTCTCAAGTCATTGAGACTTGGAACTATAGACTCGTCGCAGGACAGATTTCATCTGCGGACGAGCACGGCGAATTTAAAGTTATGGACAACAGCCAGCCGAACGACTACAAAGTATTTGTTTTTATTCCAGCAGTTGGGCTTTCCGAAAATACAAATTACCATATCAGCGTTGTAACAGATAAAATAATTAATATTGGAAACGATCTCCTTGTTCAATCTTGGGATTTTGAAGTAACCGATCTCGCTAATTGCGTTTGCAGCCCGCATATTGATTATTTGAGTAAAAATCAAGGACCAGCTGGTGATTGTCTGACTATTAATGGCCAATGTTTTAAAGGCACTGTTGCCAAACCAGCTGAAATTTCCGATATATTTTTTAACAGTGAAAATGCTGTTATTCCGGATGTATCCAATTATTCAGATTACAGCGTAGGCACGACAGTGCCTATTGGTTTACAATATGATCCTCTTGACAACAGCAATAATTGGCTTGATGTTTCTGTTGAGATAAATTATTTAAATGGCGGTGACGTGCTAAGTAGTAATTCAAATGAATTTTTATTAACTTCAGGTCAGGCAAATGGTCCGTGTTTATGGTCAATTATGCCTGATAATGGCGATTGGGGAGATACGGTCAGGTTGACTGGCATAAGATTTTTGCCGGAAAACGTGGCAGATGCGACAACATTGACAATTCATAATATTGTTTTTAATTCAGGTGTTTCAGCCACTATTTTAGATTTAATTAATAATTGGACTTCTACTGAAATAAGCGGAGTTGAAGTGCCGGAGAATGCGCAAGACGGCGAAGTGATTGTTAGAAATGATCAAGGCAATAGCAACGGCGTATATTTTGATGTGACACGTTGTGGCGATGGCGTTCTTAATCAAGGCGAAGAATGTGATACAAATATTTTGAATGGCCGTACTTGCCACGATCTCGGTTATGCCGGCGGCCGGCTTGCTTGTTATCCAGCAGATAGCGAAGATCCTGTTTCTTTAGTTGATATTAGTTGCACGTTTGACAGATCTTCTTGTTCAGACGCCCCAGAAGTTGTTGAATCAGATGTTTGTGCCATTGTTTGCCGTGGAGGAACGAATGACGGCCAAGCCTGTTTTGTTCCCGGAGATTGCCCGTCAGGCGCATGCTTAATTGGAGAATTGCCGAGCCCAAATCCGAGAAGAGACGCAGTGGAAGTTTGTCTCAATAGCCAGATTGCCGCGCGTTTTACTACATCTGTTGTAATAGACACAGACGACATAAGACTGGGAAAATGCGCAAATGACGCGTGCAGTAGTCTGGATCCAGTAAATTTTATTTTAAGCTATGTTGGAGATGACAATTTTATTCTCAGACCGGCTGTTTTATTGGCTGGCAGTCAGTATCAGGTAACCATTACGACTGGCGTAAAAAGCAAAACAACAGGAATTGCAATGCAAAATGACTATATTTTCAGATTTACGACTAAAAGCAGCGGAGGAAATTGTCCGCTGGAGAGTGTTTATGTTGAACCGAGTTATAAAGAACTCGGAAGCAATGCAAGTTATTTATATAAGGCTAGCGCTCTTGGCCCAGATTGCGCCATTATTGGCGAGCTGCAAGACTATGATTGGGAATGGAACATAGAAGAAGCCGATAATTTAGGGGTGGCGATTACGAATATGCCAGATGATTCAGAAGCGACTGTCAAATCAAGCACAAAGCAGGGTATAGTGCATATTAAAGCAACAGCAGAAGAAAAATATAATATTGGCACTTTGAAAGTTGATTTTGACAGCTGTATTTTTGATATAACAATATGTGCTGATCCGGATAAAGATACAGTCGGCGATGAATGTCCTGGCAGCGAGTGTGATATAGTTAAGGATCGTTGTACGCCGACCATACTTGATTTTTCACCTGTAGACGGCGCTATTGGCACATGGGTATCAATTCAGGGTTGCTATTTTGGCGATGAAAAAGGGCAAGTTATTTTTGCTGACGATAAACCAGCCAATGATTTGCCAGCTTATTGCGGAAATTTTTGGAATGATAAGCGGATTATTATCGAGGTGCCCGAAGACACGGCCCCTATCGGACCTTTTCGTGTTGTTACTAAAAGTGGCTTGAGTATTATAAGTGATCATTCTGTAGCGGCTTATCCGCCTATACTAAAAGAGGGTTTTATTGTTAATAACACGATCAGGCCGGGTTTGTGCGTTTTGGACCCGGATCGCGGCAAATTTGATGATCAGATTGTTTTGCGCGGTAAAAATTTTGGTGATGTAAAAGATACTGGCGATAATGTAGTTTTTATGGATGACCTAAATGCTCAAATAGGCGAAAACGTAGATAATTTAATTTTGTGGGAAAATACGGAGATTACAGCCATTGTTCCGTCTGGCGTTGAGTCTGGAGCTGTTTATGTTGTCAAAAACAGCGTGAATTCAAATGATCTTATGTTTATTGCGGAGGCCATTGAAGGTGTTGGTACTCCATGCGATGGTAACACCGGAGAGACCGGATGTCAGGCCAATGCAGATATTTGTACCGTTATCAACCATAATTTATTTTGTGATGCAAATGATTGTACTTGTCAGGCCAAGGCACCGACAATACTTGATAATTCGCCTTTGGGTTCTAATGTTTGCCGCAACGCTATTGTAAGAGCGACCTTTGATCAGGAGATGAATTTTAATTCAATTGGCAAGGATACGTTTATAATTGAAAAGTATTTTCAGGATGAGGTTTCTGCAGATTTTTTTTGGAGTAAAATTGCCAGGTTTTTCAAAAAAATATTTTATGAATCAATTTATGCCGAAGAGTTGGTCGCCGGTTCAATTAATTTGGACAATATTAACAAAAAGACTGTTGTTACCTTTACTCCGTATAAATTGTTCGGCAAAACAAACGAGGACACAAATTATAAAGTGACAATAAAAGGGAACGCTAATGGAGTGAAAAGCAGTTTTGGAACAGCCATGGCCAATGATTATTCGTGGATTTTTTCCGTTAGCAAAGAAGTTTGCGATATTGATTATGTGCAGGTAAACATAAAACTAAATAGCGCGGCAGGAGAGGTGAGCAAAATAGATGCGGTTCGTGATTATTTTACATGCGCGGGGCGAAATGATTGTCCGGACGACATTGACCCGCATATTGGAAATCAACATAGATATTTTGCAGAAGCTTATGATCAGGCAGGCACGTTGCTGCAAGCTGATTTTGTATGGAAAGAAAATAATAATTCCGGCAAGAATTTGATCAGCTTGCCATCAAGTTTAGATACGCCAATCATAGAAGTTACGTCCGAGAAAAACAACGGATCAACTACTTTGATCGTTACGGCATCTGATTTTGACACATCAGATGATATCCATTATGCGACTTCCACGCAAGCTGTTAGTATCACAAATTTTATTTGCCAAAATCCATGGCCGTCCTTTGATATAATGTTCCCTTTTGAGGATTCTGACAGAAATTGCAAACTATCTGGTTATGGGGATTGTTATGATATGAAATTTTCTACTTTCTATTGCCGTGATTTTGGTTATGATGAAAATTATTGCGCAGATTCCGGTCTTGATTGCGATGATGATGCGGATTGTCCTGGTAGCACTTGTCAGGATGCGGTAAGCGACGATTTACCTGCTCTGTCAGCAGTAGATACTGTCATATCGGGCGAAGAAGCGAATGGGACTTGCGTACAGGGCGGTAATCATGATCAATCTTGTGCAAACGACGCGGATTGTCCTAATGGATATTGCAAGAAGGTTTTGAAAGATTTTGTGTTTTATTTTCCGGCTGTTGATTCTAAATGGTGTTCGAACAGTCTAACGCCATGTATTGACAGCGAAGATTGCGTTGAGGGCGATGTATGTGAGAGAAACACTGATATTATAAGTGTGAAAGTGTATAGTAATAATGAACATTTGTCTGCTAGCGCTTGGTATAAAAAATATATGGATAGCGAAAGTTCGTATGCTAGCACGAAAATTGACGGTTACGATGCCGTAGTATTTGACAGAGAAACATATATCAATGCCGCGGTTGACAATAATCCGCAAGGTGCTCACAATATTTGGACTGATATTTTTCGTATATCTTATTCAGTTAAAAAAGATGAAGTTTTTGGTCAAGAAGAATCAGCCAATCCGATTACCAGAGAGGTCTTTGACAGGTTTTATAAAAATTTTGTTTTTAATTATAATTTGGGATATAATTTACAATTATGCGCGGGTACGAATGAGTGGTGTACTAAAGACAGTGATTGCGATTTCGGGATAATGTGCGTTGCGCCAAAAGATAAATTAGCCCGCGACGTTGTCAGAATGGGAGCCATAGGAGAGATGGTTTATTATTTGGATTTGTATCGCGGCTATTGTAGTAAGAGCCAAGATTTATCTTGCTTAAGCGATGAGGACTGTCCGGATTACAACATATCTGATCCATCTAGCGAGATATGCATATCTTATAGAAATGGTTCATATCCGATCCTTGATGCTGGTACATATATAAAAGGGCAAAGTGTTTCTATATGGGATTCTTGGCAAGCCACTTTTTCTGGCGAAATAAACGCCAGTTTGCTTTTGGATCCGATAAATGAAGGTAGCGATTGTCCTAACGACACGCATAATGGCGAATGTTGGAATGAACAGACCAAGAAATTCAAATGCGAGCCTGGTTCACATATGTTCCATTATGTTTCTCTTGAGAATGGATTGGTCTATAATATATTTACTAATATGGAATATTCAAATACAGGTTGGAAACCTGATAATGCAAACTATGCATCAAATTTTAGTGAGCAACCGTGTTTTTCTGGTACATATAATTTGCGATATGATTCGCGGGCGATTTATTAATATATAAATAATAAATAATCAATTGAACTATAACTCTATGTTTGAAAATCAAGTTAACAATCAATCAAATACTCCGCAGGCGAATATTCCATCAGCGTCCGTAACTCCAGATACAAAGATGCCATTAAATGGGCAAAAACCATCCGGCGCATCACAGCCAGATGATATTTTTTCCGCGTCAGATCCGATTCCTAATACTTTAGGAAATAGAAGAGGGGAACTGTCCCAAGAAGCAAATATGCCTGGCGCGTTTTCCCAAGAATCAGGAAACGCTCCATCAGTTAAGACAGGACAGGAATTTTCAAGCGAGCCAGTTATTAGGTCTACTCCGTCTGTTTTTACACCGAATGGTTCCGTTGCGCAGTCTCAAGTTTTTAGGCAATCAAATCCGACTATTCCAATGGCGCCAAAAGGCGGGAAAAATTTGGTATTTTTAATTGTTATTATTCTTCTTGCCTGTATTGCCGTGGCCAGCATAGCTTGGTGGTTTGTATCCAGAAGTAAAGAGAGAGTTGTGGAAAATCCCGTTATGACTAATTTGTATGATTCTCTCGCGTCAAACACAAACAAAGAAGTTACAGACGAAGGAACGGGAGAAGACATTAGTAATAAGTTGTTACCCAACGAAGATGCTGATCGTCAGCTTCAGGAGACAGTCAAAGACAGCGATGGCGACGGACTTAGCGATGAGGATGAGATAGTATATGGGACGAGTTTAGATAGCGCTGATACCGACGGCGATGGATTGTTTGATCGCGAAGAAATACAGATATATAAGACTGACCCCATAAGAGTTGATACAGATAATGATGGGGTTGGAGATAAACAAGAAGTTTTATCAAAAACAAATCCGTTAGTGGAAGATAATAATTCTCTTTTTTATGAAAATGAAAATTTAAAATTTTCTTTTGAACTTTTGGAAAATATGATTTTTGAGTCATCTTCAGATAATACGATCAGATTTAATAATAATATTGATCAGATCAAGCTGTATATATTTGTAGATGTTTCCAATGTTGAATTAGTTCCTTCAGATGTTGAATATAGCATTAGTCAGAATTTGCAAGGAGAGCTTATTATAGAAGATAGCAAGAAAAAATTAGATGAAACTCCGGTTGCAACCGTTTTTGATACAAATTATTTTTTGGCTGACAATGGGCATCGTTATTTTATCAGATATATTGCTACGAAAAGAGGATTTGATCTTCAAGCAAATTTTGAGAAAGTGCTTGGAAGCTTTAAATTTTTACAGTAAATTAATGATGTGAAATTCTATCTGGTTTAGATGATCTGAAGGGGGTTTTTAAAATGAGAATTTTGGATAACATGCGATAAAAAACTAATAATTTTTCAAATGGAAGGTAAAATAGACGAAGTTACGAATAAAAATCAAAAATCTGCCCAAGAAATCGCGCAGGATTCTTTTGAAGTAAAAACAATGCCCGAAAGATTTTTGTCTTTGCGCCCATCTATTGGGTCCAATCAAAAGTTGAGTAGCATGCAAAAAAGGATTATCATTGGCGCAGTTATTATTGGAGTGTTTACCGCGTTGATGATTTTCGCGGCTTGGCTTTTTTTGCGTAGTGTTCGTGAAGAAAAAGCGAATGTGAAATTACAGCCATTGAATGGCGGGGTTAGCACGCAACAAAAGCAAGATGATGATATTTTTTCAGATGAAGGAACAGGCACAGACCCCGAAGAAATATTAAATACGGATGCTTGGCTTGATTTTCGAGAAGATATCTACAGCTATGAATTAAAATACCCGGAAACTTGGACAAAGACAGATCAAACAATTGAAGACGAAACGGGGCGTGCAATACAAGTTTTATTTTTTGGGAGCCAAGATAAAGTTGATGGATTTAGCGTTGCTGTTTTCAATTTAGGCGAGCATGATTCACTGAAAGACTGGCTTGGCGCGAACACTGTTTATTCTCAAGAGGCCGAATCTATTCTTTTAGATAATCATCCTTCTTTCAAATATAGTCTGGAATCTTTAAATAATGCCGTTTATACGCTCAATGGAGCGAATGTTTTTGAAATTGTTTTCAATAAACCTTTCGCCGATCATATATTGGATGTATATGATCAAATATTGGTTAATTTTAGATTTGTGGAAAATTTATACGCAGAAAAAGATGAAAAGATTTCCAAAGAAGATGTTGACGTTGATTTTTTGCCGGCGAGCGATCTGGATAATGATGGCCTGTCCGACCTTGAAGAGGGCATTTACAAAACTGATAAAAATAATCCGGACACGGATGGCGATGGTTATAATGACGGACAAGAAGTGGTCAATGTCTACGATCCGATAAGCGCTGGTTTGGCGAAGCTTTTTAATTCCGACTTGATGAACACATACGTTGATATACACAGCCGATTTAATCTGATTTATCCTCGTGACTGGCAGACAAAAAAAGATGATAATAATATTTATTTTTATACTTCAACTGAGGAATTCATCGCTGTCATATCTGCGGAAACAGATAAGGATTATATTAATTTGGAAGAGTGGTATTTTGGTCAATTTGGAGAAAATGCGGCTGGAGAGCAAAAATTTGAAATTGACGGAATAAAGGCGATTAGGGCGAAAGACGGCTTGGGCGTTTATGCGATAATTGGTGAAAACATTTATAGTTTTATATATAATATAGGTTTGAGAAACGATACCAATTTTCTTACAACATTCAATATGATCATCAAGAGTTTTAATTTTGCGGATTGATTTCATTAATCGGAGTGGAAAGAGGTTGGAATATAAAGGCAAAAATTTATGTTGATTGGATAAACTATTGAGTAATTTATGATTGAGATTAATAATATAGTAAGGGCTGATATCAATAAAAAAATTATTAAAAATGTGCTGACGGAGATAATTGATATTTTGAAATTAAAATATGATGATATATCCGTTGTTTTAGTTAGCAGTAACCAAATAAGGAAAATTAATAAAAAATATCGGCAGATAGATAAAGCCACAGACGTTTTGAGTTTTAACTATTCTTCTAGCCGGCATAGAATTGATGGTGAAATAGTTATTTGTTATAAAGTTGCCAAAGAGCAAGCATGGAAACATGATCTTGCCATATCAGACGAAATAAACAGATTACTCATTCATGGACTATTGCATTTAGCCGGTTATGCTCATCAGAATAAAAGAGAAACAAGCAAAATGGGGAAATTAGAATTTTTAATAAAACAAACTTTAAATTCAAAATCCTAAACGAGCGAGAGCTGTAGATTTATTTGAGATCTAGAAGATAGTGTTTATAACATGAAAAATATATTCAAAATAGAAAATTTTTTTCGCAGTTTCAAATACGCTGTACGAGGACTAAAATTTGTTTGGCAGGAACAAAATTTTCGAATACAATTCACAATGGCCGTTGCAGTGATATTTTTGATGTATTATCTTGGTCTGACGCGTTTGGAAAAAGTTGCTTTGATAATTGTTATTATGTCTGTTTTAGTACTGGAGTCGCTGAACACAATTTTTGAACACCTATCGGATCTTTTAAAACCTCGTTTGCATGACTATATTCTTATTATTAAAGATATCATGGCGGCGATTGTACTTTTGGCTTCTGTTGGCGCGATTATCATTGGACTAATGATTTTTTGGCCTTATATTTTTTATTAGTTTTTAGTTTGGTTAAAGCCGTTCACAATTATTATTCACTCATTTAATATTGGCAGGTGGATAAGTATTTGGCATAAATTTGAATTTAGTTTATAATTAATACGCTGATATATTAAAGTTATTTTATGAAAGAAAAATTTATTACAGGTTTAGATATTGGCACTTCGTATGTTCGCGCTGTGACAGGGCAATTTAATGAACAGGACGGCAATTTTTATATTGTAGGTTGTGGAGAAGTACCGTCTGCCGGTATATCCAAAGGTATGATTGTTAGCATTGAAGATACTGTATCATCAATAACTGCGTGTTTAGAGCAGGTTGATAGAATGATCGGATCTCCAATTGAAAGTGTTTTAGTTGGTATTTCAGGGTCGCATATTATTACCCAAGAATCAAAAGGCGTGATAACTGTTTCTCGCGCTAACAGAGAGATAGGAGACGATGATGTTGAAAGGGCTATTCAGGCCGCGCAGATAGTTGCCACCCCCCCCAATTATGAAATCTTGCACGTTATGCCAAAAAATTTTATCATTGATAATCAGACAGGCATTAAAGATCCAATTGGGATGACAGGAATTCGTCTTGAAGTAACTGCACAGATTATTCTTGGCCTCTCTTCGCAGATCAAGAATTTGACCAAGGTTGTTTATCGTACTGGTGTTGAGATTGATGATTTAGTTTTATCTATTTTAGCTAACGCCGAAAGTGTTCTGACTAAGAGACAAAAAGAGCTTGGAGTTGTGCTTGTCAACATAGGGGAGTCAACCACGTCAATGGCTGTTTTTGAAGAAGGTGATCTTTTGGCAACAGGCGTTTTACCGATTGGTTCCAATCATATTACCGCTGATATTGCGATTGGATTACGTACATCGCTTGATGTTGCTGAAAATATCAAACTTGAATATGGACGGGCAGTACCTGATGAAATAGGCAGGAAAGAAGAAATAGATCTATCTAATTTTTCCGATAATGAACGGGAGAAAATTTCGCTTAGATATGTTTCAGAAATAATAGAGGCCAGAGTGGAAGAAATTTTTGATTTGATTGATAAAGAGTTAATAAGAATTGACCGTTCAGGTCTTTTGCCTGCTGGAGTAGTTATTACCGGTGGTGGGGCTGAATTACCTGGTATAATTGAAGTTGCAAAAAAGAGATTCCGTTTGCCAGCGTCTCTTGGCCAGCCGCTGAATATACATACAGCGATTGATAAAGTCAATAATTTACAGTTTACGATGGCAATTGGCCTTTTATTCTGGGGGAAAGATATGGCGATTAGCAAATCAAGAAGAATATTTAATTTTAATTTTCCCAAATTGAAATCAATAGGCGAAATCGGCATTAAAGCTAAAAAATGGTTCAAATCATTAATTCCATAATCAATATTTGATGATAAATCTAATTTTTTCTTGACTATTTCCAAATAATCTATAAGATAATTATAAAGGATTGTGTATTAATATAAAAATATAGGCTATGGCAACTCAAAAAAATAAGAAGACAACCATTGAAGTCAAACCTGAAATTGAAACTTTTGCGAAGATAAAAGTAGTTGGCGTTGGCGGAGGTGGCGGTTCTGCCATCAATCGCATGGTCTCAGGGAATCTAAGAGGAATTGATTTTGTTGCTATTAATACTGACGCGCAGGCTCTTCATCAAAATTTATCTAAACACAAGCTGCACATCGGCCGCACCGTGACTCGAGGACTTGGCGCAGGCATGAATCCAGAGCTTGGAATGAAGTCTGCCGAGGAAACTTCAAGTGAAATCAGAGAAGTGCTTAAAGGCGCGGATTTGGTATTTATTACGTGCGGCCTTGGTGGAGGTACTGGCACTGGAGCATCGCCAGTTGTGGCCGAAATCGCGAGAGATCTTGGATGTTTGACCGTAGCTGTTGTTACCAGGCCGTTTGCTTTCGAAGGCGTGCAACGACGCACCATTGCTGATAAAGGATTTGCGGAACTCTCATCAAAAGTTGATACGATTATTAGTATTCCTAATGATAGAATTTTACAGATTATTGACAAGAAAACATCTTTACTTGATGCTTTCACGACCGTTGATGACGTATTGCGTCAAGGTGTCCAAGGCATTTCGGAGCTGATAACCCAGCCCGGTTTGATTAATGTTGATTTTGCAGATGTGAAAGCAGTCATGAAAGATTCTGGTTCTGCATTGATGGGTATGGGTGTTGCCAGTGGAGAAAATAGAGCTGTGGAAGCTGCCAAGGCCGCTATTGATTCGCCGCTTCTTGAGCTGTCGATAGATGGAGCGAAAGGTGTTTTATTCACTATTTCTGGCCCATTGGATCTTTCAATGAATGAGATTAACGAAGCGGCTAGGATTATAACTGCTTCTGTTGATTCTGGCGCGAAAATAATTTTTGGTGCTACAGTCAGCGACGACATAAAAGACGAAGTTTCGATCACTGTGATTGCTACTGGTTTTGGAGAGGAAAGCAAAAAAAGAGATTCTAAATTTGACGGGCTGAACGCATTTTCTGTTTCTGTGCCAATTAAATCAAGTCCGGCTTATATGCCGCAAGTCAATAAAGAGTCAATACATGAAGAAGGGTTTGCAAATAATAGCAAAGCAAATATAAACAAAAAGAAAGCAAAAATTATTATTAGAAATAAAGAGAATGGCAATGAAGTTGACGAGGACGGCGACGAGTTGCAGATTCCGGCATTTATCAGAAGAAAAATGGGGTAGGATATTTTTAATTGAAGATTTTAAATTTTAAATTAAATTAATTTTTTTAATTTAAAATATTAGAGCATATTATTAATTAATATAGAAATATATGGCCAAAATGACTAAATCGCAGTTAATGCAGGCGCTTGCCGAAAAAACCGGTATGAGCAAAAAGGATGTAGTTAACTTTGTGGAACAGTTAACTAATCTAGCCTATGATGAGGTCAAAAGTAATGGTGAATTTGTCCTCCCTGGTCTAGGCAAGCTCGTCAAAGTTGACAGAAAGGCTCGTGAAGGCAGAAACCCGGCAACAGGCGCAACTATCCAGATTCCAGCCAAGACAGTTGTTAAGTTTCGCGTTGCTAAAGCTGCAAAAGAAGCAGTATTATAGCGCTTGGCAGATCGACGGATCCATAGCATATAAAAATCCCGATACGCATCGGGATTTTTGATTTTGGTACGCCCAATAGGATTCGAACCTATGACCTTCTCCTTAAAAGGGAGCCGCTCTACCAGCTGAGCTATGGGCGCAAAGTTTTTGTTAAAAATAAATTGCGGTATTGCCACAGTATATTTACAGTATAGCAAAAAAGACTTGGAATTGCAAGGTTTGTGGATGGCTTTGCGGTGTTTTTTTATTTCTGATAGAATTAATTTATAGAAGACATAAATAATTGATATGAATATTCAATTTTTTGGCGCTTGTAAAACAGTTACCGGTTCACAGCATCTTATCACAATTAAAGATAAGAAAATTTTACTTGAATGCGGTTTTTATCAAGGCCTGCGCGAGGATGCGGAAAGGATAAACCGCAATTTTCCATATGATCCTAAAAGTATTGATGCTATGATTTTAAGCCATGCCCACATTGACCATTCTGGTAATATTCCAAATCTTATCAAGCGGGGATTTATGGGAAAAATTTATTGCACGCATGCAACAAAATCTCTTGTTGAAGTTATATTGGAAGATAGCGCAAGAATTCAAGTTTACGATGTCGAATATTTAAACGAAAAAAACTGTCAAAATTTAGAGCCTATCTATACTCCAAATGACGTTGCGCCAGTTATCGAGCGATTGATAGGCAAAGAATATGGCGAGTGGTTTAATGTTACAAATGGAGTGCGCGCTTATTTTCAAGATGCGGGGCATATTTTGGGATCAGCGTTGACGACTTTGGAGCTTAATGAAGATGTACTAACAAAAAGACTTGGGTTTACCGGAGATATAGGCAGAAAGTTTTTGCCAATTTTACGCGACCCAGAACAGATTGCCAATGTTAATTATCTGATTACAGAGAGCACATATGGTGATCATTTGCATGATGATGCTCGGACTTCATACAAATCATTGGCCAACGCTATCAATAATACTTTTATTAAAGGCGGCAAGGTGATTATTCCGTCCTTTGCTTTAGAACGCGCTCAAGAGCTTGTTTATATTATTCACGAGCTTATAGACACTAATCAGATCCCTGATAATTTCGTTTATATTGACAGCCCATTGGCAGTCAAAATATCGGGAATTTTTGCTGGCTATCTCAACTTAGTTGATAAAGAGACGCGTGAAATATTTTTATCAAAAAATAAAAATCCATTTATTTTTACTAAATTGCGTTTTATTGAATCGGCTGAAGATTCCAAAAAGTTAAATTCAATCAATGAATCTTGCATCATCATTTCCGCTTCCGGCATGTGCGAGTTTGGCCGTATAAGGCATCATTTAAAAAATAATTTGGGCAACAGTAAAAATACAGTAATTATTGTCGGCTTTATGGCCGAAAATACTCTTGGCCGGCGTTTGCTTGATGGTGAGAGGCAGGTCAATATTTTAAACGAGCGGATTAATGTCAAAGCCAAGATTATTGTTTTAAATTCTCTAAGCGCTCATGCCGACCAAAAAGATTTGATAGAATTTATTCACAATGCGGGCGCACTAGAAAAATTATTCCTAGTCCATGGTGAAGAGAAAAGCCTCAACGTTTTGGCTGATAAAATCCAAAAAGAGGATGTTGATGAGGTTATCATTCCCGATTTTGGTGAAAAGGTTGATCTATGATAGAATAAAACAATGAATAGTTTCAAGCAAACAATTAAAAATATTCAATCTATTAAGATTCAGGGCGCTAGTAATATTTGCCGCACTAGTTTGGCGGCTTGGCAGACGCATCTAATTAATTTAAAAATAAAG
>PEXX01000054.1:0-2313 GCA_002778965.1 Candidatus Kuenenbacteria bacterium CG08_land_8_20_14_0_20_37_23
AATGAAAAGCGATGATGAAGTAAAATCGGCATTGCTTATTACCCTTGCTTTAAATAAAGAAAATAATCAAAACAGCTGGAATAAAATTTACGAACCCGTGAATTTCTTTGTCGGCAAAAGCGATGACATTACTTATTATCAATTCAAAGATTTGGCTGAAAAAGTATACGGCACAAACGCGACAATTCAGTCAGTATCAAGCGATAAGAATAAACTTACCTCTTTCATTAACGAGACAAAAACTTTGGAGCCGCCGCAGATAAACTCAATGCCGATTTTTAACGCGGCAATTCAGCCAGACAGAGAAAAAGAAATCAAGGGTTTTAGATTTATGGGGCAACGCTTTACTATTGATGCCGCTATTTTCCAGAGATTGGTCACCAGAGAAGTTGGCCCTAAAGGAGAATCTTGCGCTAATGCTCCGTTCAGTGACGGCAGAATGTTGCCGAAAGGGTTAGATATTCCCTCGGCTATGGGTTCTGACGAAGCCTTGAATATTTTAAAGGCTCAGGGCGAAACTCAACATGCTTGCTACCCTGAAAATATGTCAAAAATGCAGACATATCTTTCCGGCTTGCCAACTGAAAATTGGACGCAAAATTTGTATTGGGGCTGGCTTTACCAGCTTCGCCCGCTTCTTGATGAAAAAGGAAATGGCTATCCGTCTTTTATGCAAAATACTGCTTGGGTACGAAAAGAGCTCAACACGTTTTTAGGTAGTTGGTCGCAACTGAAACACGATACTATTCTTTACGCCAAACAAGTTTATGCTGAATCAGGTGCGGGCGGTCCGGAAGAAAAAGATGATCGCGGGTATGTTGAGCCAAATCCTTATGTTTACGCTCGCCTTGCTTCGCTTTTAAAGATGACGAATGAGGGCTTGGAAATGCGAGGATTATTGACAGCCAGCATGAAAGACAATTTGGGCAAAATGGAGCAATTAGCGGTGTCGCTAAAGACAATATCGGAAAAAGAGTTGAATAATGAGAAATTGACCGATAATGAATACGAACTTATCCGTTCATTTGGCGGACAATTGGAACACTTCTGGCTTGAAGTTAATAAAGATGAACTAGCGTTTAAACAATCAACAAGTCAAAGAGATTATTTAAACGAAAACCCAGCGGCAATTGTTGCTGATGTTGCCACCGATCCGAATGGCCAAGTTTTGAAAGAAGGCACGGGTAAAATTTCCGAGATTTATGTTGTTGTTCCAATTGACGGAAAATTAAGAATCGCAAAGGGCGGAGTTTATTCTTACTACGAGTTTACTTGGCCGATGTCAGACAGATTGACCGATAAAAAATGGCGAGAGCTGTTAAATTCCAGCCAAGCTCCAGCGTTGCCGTCTTGGACCGATGCGTTTGTCGCAAAATAAAATGAATGCAAAAGAAAATCACATGGCTAATCGTTATCTTTCTTTCTGTTCTCGCTATCGCCTTTTGGGGCAGTAGCTACTATTTGCATTCTTCCAAAAATCAGGGGATTTTAGAAAGTCAGAAACAAGACGAAAAAGAATTTCTAGATTTTTTGTCACAGAAAAAGAAACTTCCTCAAGCAAGCGAGGAAGTTTCTTTGGTTATGGTCGGTGATATTTCTTATTCACGGGGAGTGGAAAGAATAGTGAAAAAACAGAACGACATCAATTACCCTTTTCTGAAAATTCAGGACTATCTAAAAAGCGCGGATTTTGTTTTTGGAAATTTGGAAACGCCAATCACGCAAGGACCAGAAATTCCCGACTTTGAAATGATTTTTAGGTCAAATCCGGGGACTGAACAAGCGTTAAAACAAGCCGGATTTTCTATTTTGTCGCTGGCAAATAATCATACTCCGAATTTCGGAGAAAAAGGATTGAAAGATACTTTTAATTTTCTTGAGAGCGCAGGGATAAAATATGTTGGAGCGGGACAGAATGAGCAAGAAGCATACCAGCCTGTTTACATTGAGAATAAAGGAATAAAATTTGCTTTTCTGGCATATAACGATACCGATGTTGTTCCGGCTTATTATGGGGCGTCAGCTAATCGCTTTGGAACGGCTTTTATGCAGATAGATAAAATGACTGAAGCTGTAAAAGAGGCGAAACAGAAAGCCGATTTTGTAATCGTTTCAATGCATGCCGGAATTGAGTATGCCGGAAAACCAAATAATTCACAGATAAATTTTGCTCACGCGGCAATTGACGCCGGAGCCAATTTAGTTATTGGCCACCACCCCCACGTGGTGCAAACATTGGAAAAATACAAAGGCAAATACATTTTTTACAGCTTGGGAAATTTTGTTTTTGACCAGCCGCAATCAGAGGAAACA
>PEXX01000054.1:2336-24603 GCA_002778965.1 Candidatus Kuenenbacteria bacterium CG08_land_8_20_14_0_20_37_23
ACAAAAGAGGGTTTGGCTATCAAAATTTATTTTGCCAAAAACGGAATTAACAAAATTTCCCTCCTGCCCGTAGTTATGGAAAATCTGGCTCAGCCGGAAATGGTAAATAAAAACGAGGCGGATAAAATTTTACAGAGATTAAATTATCCACAAGCAAACCAAAATATTTATTCGTGGAATAATGGCAATAATAACTTTGAAAAAAGAACAAAGGGGGCAATTTACAGCGATATTTCCAAAAATGGCGGAATTATTTCTAAACAAGAACGAGTAGATTTAGATAATGATTCAGTTCTTGAAAATTACGATCTAGAAAATGGAAAATTGACAATTACAGAAAACGAAAAAATGATTTGGCAATCGCCGAGTAATTGGTGGATAGACGACTTTATTCTTGCCGATTCAAATAATGACGGGGTTATGGACATAAATTCATCTCTTTGGAAGTCCGGCAGTTTCGGAACATCAAAGCCATTTTGGGTCAAAGAAAACGATATGAGCGTAAAAAATCATTTTTTCGTTTTGGATTTTAGCGGCGGCTTAATTAAGCAGGTTTGGGGTTCTTCAAATCTCGTTGAGCCGAATTGTGAATTTAAAATTGCCGATGTTGATAATGACGGAAAAAACGATTTGGTTGTGGTTGAAGGATATTATTCGCAAAAGCCAAAATGCGACGGAAATTATGTCGCGGTTTGGAAATGGAATGACTGGGGATTTTCAAACAAATGGCGAAGCGAGAAAGGGAATTTTTCGAATTTGGAGATTGAAAAAATTGACGGAAAAAGCTATATTGTAGTTGATACTCCTTGATTTTTTTGTAGCCGCCGCGTTCGCAAGTCGGGCAATTTAACAGGCTGGCAAATCGGATTTCGTCCAACAAACACCACCATATTGAATTAGCCGCCTCGCTCGGGGCTTCGCTCCTCGCTTCGGCGGGCAATTTTACGAGCAAATCAAAAGGCTTTTTGAAATCAATTTCCAGCCGTCCCGCCGCAAGGCGGCGGTTCACAAATGAAATTTGTATCGCCCAAAGAGCAATGAGCCTATGGTTTTCTTTCGCCTTCGGCGAAATACAAAGCGAGATTTTAAAAAGAAGAAGCATACAAATTATATGTAGAATCAAGCTTGCACTTTATGGTTTTATGGCAAGAAACGTATCACCCAGAAACTTATAGAAAATTACATCCAGAAAATACACAAAAAGCAAATATGGACTATCATTTAGACGCATTTGATAGAGCAGTTCAAGCCGGACTTAAAAAAGTTAGTATCGCTTTTCTTGGCAGAATTTACGATTGGAAATATGAAATTTTGGCATTATGTACGCATGGGAAGTATCTAGAGGAACAATATGGAATTCCGCCTTTTGTGATAGGAACGCCGAGATGGAGATATGCTGAAGGTTGCGCTATTAAAAATGAACCTTACGATTATCCCGATGACGCGTGGCTTTTGGCGGCGGCGATTTACAAACTTGTTTTCCAGAATTCTCTGCCGTGGTTTAGCATAGGATGTCATTCTTTTTGAACATTTCGTAATTCAAAAAAAGTAAACATTTTTGAAATAAAATTTTTGCTTGAATTGTATTAAAAATAGGGATAAACTGATAATATATGACATCCCAGAATTTAACTGACGAGCAACTCGTTGAAATAATAAGAGAAAAAAACCAGGAATTATATAGTGAAATAATAAAGCGCTATCAAATCAAGTTATCGCATTATCTAAAAAAATTTATATATGATTCGGATGAGCTTGAAGACGTGCTTCAAGTGGTTTTTATTAAGTCATACAAAAATTTATATGGCTTTAATATTCATAAAAAATTTTCATCGTGGATTTACAGAATAGCTCATAATGAAGCTATTAACTATTTAAAAAAGAATTTCAGAGGACAAATTTCTTTAGAAGAGGTTGAATATAAAATAATTGATGAAAAAATTAACTTACATGACGATATTGATAAAATTTTATTGAAAAAGAAAGTAGAAAAGTATTTGAGTGATATCAGCTTAAAATATCGTGGGCCCTTAATTTTATTTTATTTTGAACAAAAGTCTTATCAGGAAATCAGTGATATTATGCATATCCCTAAAAATACTGTTGGTACTTTAATTTTAAGGGGCAAACAAATTCTAAAAGAGAATTTAAGTCAACGAAAAAATTATGAAAAATAACAATAATAATTTTAAAGAACTAGAAGATAAAGTCATGTCAGAAATTAAATCTGGCCGAGTTAAGTTACATCCAAAATATGTATTTCTGGTCAAGAAATTGGGACTAAATAGTGGAATTATTCTAACTGTCATCTTAGCTATTCTATTTTTCAGTCTTGCCATATTCTACATGAGAACCGCCGATAGTCTGGAATACTTGAGTTTTGGCAAAGCCGGGATTTTAGCTTTTTTAGAATCATTTCCTTATTTATTAGTCGTCAGTTTAATTTTATTTTTATTTGCAACCGGGTACTTAATAACCAAAACCGAATGGTCATACAAAAAACCGTTTAAGTATTTTGCCTTAGTAATACTTGTTTTCGTTTTAGTCATGGGCAGTATAGCAGCTTACAGCGGTCTTTCAGAAAACATATAGGAACAGGCCTTTAAAAATCGTGTACCCGGAATGTTCTTCAGGCCATTTATTGGCAGAGGTATAGAGCCACGAGGTAGAGGTATAGCCGGCAAGATATATGAAATAAATGATGATTATTTAATTCTTGAAACTCCGCGTGGATTTGAAAAAGTAAGTTTAGTTGAGTTGCGTTGTGAGAATTCTAATTGCCAAAATCAATTTGAGATAGACCAGTTTATTATTGCTATTGGTAAAAGAGAAGATAATATTTTTGTAGCAGATAGAATACGGATTGCGGATGAAGAGAGATTTCCACCAATGATTAGGCGGGGCATTCATCATCAGTTTGGTCCTTTTTTTGGTAATCACCCAACGGCTACACCATCATTGCTTCCACATCTATTAAATTTTGATGGGCCAACCAATGAATGTGTTAAACAATGTTTTGAGGATAGAATTCATCCCAGAGAATGTTTTGATAGATGTATCGAATAATAATATTTATCAGATTTGTAAAAAGCTATTCCACAAAAATGGAGTAGTTTTTAAAATGAAATAAAAAGTGTGCAAGTTATGTATATAATATTTAGAAGGGCTGGATAAAACGGGCCGAACGAGATGATTATTGGCTCTTAATCAGGCCCTTTACCCCGCACCTTTTGTTTAACAATATAAAGCATTAAATTTTTGCAGAAATTTAAAACAATTAAACAAAAGGTGCGGGGTTTATTCGGCCTTTTCAGGTAAAAATGAAATAAATTTAAAGTTAGAATTGTATTAATAGTAAAAGGCCAATATTAAACGGGTTCAGCCTACCTAATAGGCTGAACTCCTCTCGGGTCAGCTCGATTGGTCGCTTAAAGGTCGGCTAACAGTTTAATATTAAAAATTAGCTAAAGTTGAAAAACTTTTCAAAAAATATGATCAGTAAAACAAAAATAGGTATAGGTACTTTAATTGTTGCGTCATTTATTGTTGGCGGAATTGCCTTTAACACATTTCAAGCAGATGCTTTTGGCGAAGGACGCATGTTTGGTTTTTTTAGAAGTGGTGAACAATGTAATTTAACAGGACTTGAAAAAGGTTCAGAAGAATGGCAAGCAAAAATGGAAGAATGTAAAGCTGAAAGAGAAACTCAAAGGGAAGAGTGGAAAAATATGAGTGAAGAAGAAAGACAGGCTAAGATGGAAGAAATGAAAGCAAACAGGCCTGAACTGACTGAGGAGATGAAAGCTAAAATGGAAGAATTTAAAAACAGTGGTCAATGGAAAGGCAAAATAGGACGACCTTTCGGCCCCATGGGTTTAATGGGTTTTTCTGATGAAGTTAATCGCGAGGTTGTTAATTTAGAAAATGGAGTGCAAATAACAATTACTTCTGACAATTCAGAAATTGTTCAAAAACTTAAAGACGCTGCAGCTGAAATATCAAATGGTTCTGGAGAATAAAATTTTCTATCAACGAAGTTTGAAGCACTTCGTTCCGCTGGTGCATAATGGAACGAAGGCTTTAAATTTTGTAAAATAATGGTGTAGGTCTTTGCGGTGCCTTAACAGCACATCGCAAAGCCCGTCTCCGCTATTCGGAGTAAAACTATTTACTCCTCATTTAACGCTACGACTATGAAAAAATTAATTACTTTTATCTGGGGACATAAAATTGTTTCCCTGATTATTCTAGCTGCCATAATTAGCAGTGGATATTTTGGTTATCAAAAAATTAACGCCAAAGAAAGCACTACTACTTATACAACCGCAACAATTGAAAAAGGTATGTTGATTTCTTCTATTTCCGGCACTGGCCAAGTATCAGCTTCTAATCAAGTGGAGATAAATCCAAAAGTATCCGGAGATTTGGTGTCAGTTAATGTTAAGGTTGGACAAACTGTTAAGCAAGGAGATTTAATTGCTCAAATTGACGCTCGCAGTGCCGCTCGTTCAGTGGCGGATGCCAAATCCAGTTTAGAAAATGCAAAATTAGAATTAGAAGAACTTTTAGCCCCGATTGATAAGCTGACTTTAATTCAGGCAGAAAATTCTTTGGCAGACGCTAAGGACTCTTTAATTAAATTAAAAACAACTCATAAAAATTGCCGAAATAACTTTGAATGAAATTGATGCTGCCCCGGTTCAAACCGGACAAAAGACTACCTTAACTTTTGACGCAGTGGAAGGTTTGTCAATTACTGGTGAAGTGGTAGAAGTTGATACTTTGGGAACTGTTAATCAAGGAGTGGCTAGTTATGATGTTAAAATAGCTTTTGATGTGCAAGATGAAAGAGTTAAGCCCGGCATGAGTGTAAGTGTTAATATTATTACTGAATCAAAGGCTGGTGTTTTGCTGGTTCCATTAACTGCAGTTAAAACCATGGGTACGAATAGCTATGTAGAAATTCTAGTTGATGGACAGGCCCAAAGAAAGACAGTTACTGTCGGTTCAAGTAGCGATACTACGATTGAAATTGTGGAAGGATTGGAAGAAGGAGAAGAAATAATCATTCAAACAGTGACTAATGGTAATAGCAATACGCAAAATTTCAATCAAAATCAAGGTGATCCAAGTAGAATGATGAGAATGTTTTAAATCATTTTTAAATCATTATGATTAAATGTGAGGACATAACTAAAGTATATAAAACCGGTGAAGTTAAGCTTGAAGTATTAAAACAAGTTAGTTTTGAAATTAAGAAAGGTGAGTTTGTGGCAATTATTGGTCCGCCTGGTTCGGGCAAGTCAACTCTAATGCATATTTTGGGTGCTTTGGATAAACCAACCGGTGGTAAATATTTTTTAAATAATCAGGATATTTCAAAATTATCAGAAGATAAACTGGCTGAAATTCGTTCACAGGAAATTGGTTTTGTTTTTCAATCTTTTAATTTGTTATCACGAGCTACCGTGTTGCGCAATGTGATTATGCCGCTTTTATACGACAATAAGGTGAAGAAGGATGAACGGGTTGAGCGAGCTAAAAATTCTTTAAACGCAGTTGGCCTTGAAAAAGAGCGCTGGCACCATTTGTCAAACCAACTTTCCGGTGGACAAATGCAAAGAGTAGCCATTGCCAGGGCTTTAGTTAATGAACCAGATTTAATTTTAGCAGATGAGCCAACTGGTAATCTTGATTCTAAAACGGGTGATATTGTATTAGATACTTTTAAAAAATTAAACCAAGAAAAAGGTCACACTGTTATTTTAATCACTCACGAAAGATATGTGGCGGATCACACCGACAGAATTATTGAAATAAAAGATGGCAGGATTATTTCAGATAAAAGCTCTAATCATGATGGACTAAAAATTAAATAATTTTATGCTATTTTCAGATTTATTTCAAGAAACATATTTTGCTCTATCAGCCAACAAGTCGCGTTCTACTTTGACTATTCTTGGCATCGTGATTGGAATTGGCAGTGTGATTGCGATGATCTCTATTGGCCAAGGCGCGGCGGCTAACATTGAATCAAACATCCAGTCGCTTGGTTCAAATTTATTGGTAGTAATGCCTGGCTCGCAAAGAGGTGTTGGCCAAGTGGTTCGTGGCGGCATGGGTTCAGCCACAACTTTAACTTTGGAAGATTCTGAGGCTATTACAGAACAGATTGAATATGTAGAAGAAGTTGCCCCGACTGTGTCGTCCAGAAAACAAATTAAAACAACCCAAGGCACAAACACTAACACCAGTATTTATGGTATTAACGAGGCTTATGCACGAATTAAGAATATAGAAATGGAATCGGGAAGTTTTTTAAATAATATCCAGGTACAAAAAATATCCAAAGTAGCTGTGCTCGGCCCAACAACCAGAGATGATCTATTTGGAGAAGGCGTTGACCCAACCGGACAAAAAATCAGAATTGAAAATTTGGAATTTACTATTATTGGTGCCACGGCCAATAAAGGCGGAACCGGCATGGGCAGTTCTGATGATCTGATATATATTCCTATTTCCACGGCGCAAAGGTATTTGACAGGCAACGACGCGATCAGCAATATCAATGTGCAAATTCAAGATGCCAAACTAATGACTTCCGCACAAGAACAAATTACTAATTTACTTTTAATGAGGCATAAAATTGCCGACCCAACACAAGCTGATTTTAGCATTATGAACCAAGCAGACATTATGAGCGCGATGACCTCTGTAACAGATACCCTGACTTTGCTTTTGGGCGCGATCGCGGGCATCTCGCTTTTAGTTGGCGGAATTGGTATTATGAATATGATGCTTACCACAGTTACGGAAAGAACGCGCGAGATTGGTTTGAAAAAATCCCTCGGCGCCAAAGCCAAAGATATTGGCAGTCAATTTTTAGCCGAATCAGTGGCTTTGACATTTATAGGCGGTATTATTGGCGTTATTTTTGGCTGGTTGGCGTCACTTTTAATCACGAAATTAAACTGCACTACTACTTCAGTGACAGGTTTTTCAGTCATACTCGCTTTTAGTGTGTCGGCGGCCATCGGGATTATTTTTGGCTATTATCCCGCGCGAAGGGCTGCCAAGTTGAATCCGATTGAGGCGTTGAGGTATGAATAAATAATTTTAAATTTTAAAACTATATTTATGAAAAAAAATTATTTAATTATTTTAGCTTTGTTCGCTGTTTTAGTTTTATTGTCCGGTTGTTCTAAAAAAACAGAACAAAGTCAAAACAAAAATCAAGAACAAAATCAAGAGCAGGCGCAAAAAAATAATCAATTGCGCTGGAATGAAAATCTTACCGCAACAAACCGTGAAGCTCTCAAAGTCGGCGGTTATGTGATGGTTATGGGAACAACTAATAGTGACGGCAGTATGACTGCTGAGAGAATTATTATTAGCGAGGATGAAACCGATTTTGAAAATATGAGCCAGATGATGCGGCAAACATCAACTGCCGAAATAAATGGCGGCCAGTCGACAGTGGGTTTTCCAGCAGATGGGTATGGCTTTGGCCAAGGCGAACATCCTGATTTTAAACAGTTTGAAAATATGACTGACGAAGAAAGGGCTGAATTGCGCGAGCAGATGCAGGCAGGCAGACAAGCGCCAGAAAACTTGGATGCCGGAAAAATACAAAAATCTGGAATGGAACGTTTTGTTGGTGAAATAATTATTTTAGACGCGGATAGTATGACTTTGAAATTAACTGCTGGAGGGTCAAGAATTATCTTCTATTCAGATTCCACGGAGATTAGCAAATTTACCGGCATCAATTAATATTTATAATTTCTTAACAAGTTAATTTATTTCATTTATGACCAAACTGCCATTAATTCCATATCGGCTGCTAGAACAAAACAACAAAGAAAAAAATACTTGCCTTGATCTGTCTGATAAACTGCGGATATTATCCAAAACTACCATAAATTTTTTAGTTAAAGGAAAAACTGACATAGTCAGAAAAAATCTGCCAGTCATGGACAAACTCTTCAAAAAGATGCGCTCCATTTTGCGTAAAAATCCTCATCTATACGGCGTAAGCGGCATAAACATCGGCCTCGAAGAATATCTTGAAGCATTGTTTGTCCACAGTTACATTAAAAATAGATCAATGCCAAATATCAACAAGCTGGAAACTGCGCCTGAAGTTTACCTTGGAGGATTATCAGATATGACAGGGGAGCTTGTCCGCCTAGCTAGGAGGGAAAATAAACAGGCTGCGATTATTCATGATTACATTGCTAAAATTTATGATCTTATCATCCCAATCTCTATAACAAAAAATTCCAATTTACGGATGAAACTGGAAACTATTGGCAATAATTTGAAAAAGATTGAGGATATAATATATGATTTAAAGTTAAGAGATAAAATATGAGCTCCTTTCTAATGGCTCATATGGTCGAACGACGTGGCGCGTAAAATTTTTGCGCAGGAACATCATCAAAAATAAATGACACTCATCTTATTTAGTTCTTCTACCACCTAAATATAGATCCTATTTTATACCGCATTATTGTCCTATTGATCTCCCATCTAATCTCAAATTCGCCTCTGTTCTAATTTTCCGCCAATCACTAAACATCTTATTTTTAATCCTATAATATCCCGCAAAGGCAATCATTGCGGCATTATCGCCGGCCATTCCAATATCAGGCATTAAAAGTTCTGTTTTGCATAATTTATTACAAACTTCATATTTCAATAAAGCTCTTAATCTCTCGTTAGCCGCGACTCCTCCGCCCAAAATTATCATCTTAGCATTATGCGCCACGGCCGCCTTGATGGTTTTATTCACCAAAACGTTCACGCAAGCCTCTTGAAAGCTGGCGCACATATCCTCCTTTCTTATTTTTTTCTCAATCGTCTTATAAAGTACGGCTGTTTTAATTCCAGAAAAAGAAAAATTATAATCCCCAGAATTAATCATCGGCCGCGGCAAATCAACTTTTGTAGCATCTCCCTTTTTAACCAACCGCGAAATTTCAGGTCCACCTGGATAACTTAATCCCAAAATTTTTGCCACTTTATCGAAAGCTTCGCCCGCCGCATCATCCTGCGTTTCTCCGATTACTCTATACTTCAGATGATCCTTCATCAAAACAAGTTGCGTGTGCCCTCCGGAAACTATCAAAGCCAAAACAGGAAACTTCCATTTTGGAATTTGCAATCTTGGAGTTTGAATTTTATTAAGAGCTAAGAACTGCCTTCCAGTCGAAGCTTTAGCGCGTGTATCGGAATCAAAAATCGCATTAGCATAAATATGTCCTTCAAGATGATTTACCGCTACCAAAGGCTTTGTCCACGCGTAGCTCAAAGCTTTTGCTGTTTCAACCCCCACTCGCAGACTGGTAATTAACCCCGGACCATTAGTAACGCAAATATAATCCGGACGCTGAATATTAACTATTGAATATCGGGAATTGCTTATTCTTTTCTTTAAAGCTCTCCCCAAAACTATCATTATATTCTCCATCTGTTTCCTTGCCGCTACTTCTGGAACAATTCCGCCATACTTCGCGTGTAATTTCACGGAAGAAAAAATTACGTTTGATAATATCCTAAAATAATCGCCCCTAAATTCAAGTAAAGCGGCTGATGTTTCGTCACAACTTGTCTCTATACCAAGTATTCTCATGTAATTAATAATTACTTTATATAATTTTAACAATTTTACGACATAAAAATTGATTTTTACGATCAAAATTAATATAAAACTGGCCCACGCAATTTGCGTCGGGCGAAACTTCCGCTAGAAACACCAAGCCATAGGCAAAATGTTCAAGTCCATGAACAAAATTGACATTTCTTCTCTTATCTGATATACTCTTATCCAGTATATCATTAATCCTCGTAATTAAAATATGGCTCTAAATATAATTCAAATAATCATCGCGTGTCTGCTTATTATAACTATTTTACTTCAAAATCGAGGCTCCGGCCTAGGTGCGGCTTTTGGCGGCGAGGGCAATGTCTATATGGCCAAAAGAGGCGCGGAAAAAATCATTTTTATTCTAAGTATTATTTTCGCCACTCTTTTTTTGGCCACAGGCGTTATTCGCCTATTCGTCTGATCTTTGGTTATTTATATTGATTTTAGCCAATATAAACAAACCAGCTTGTATAAAATATTCATAATATCTGTTATATTTTTATGCCACTCCATAAAATTTTATTAATATTGCGCAAAATCTCCGACAAATTCAAAAAAAATGATCTTTATCAAGATGGCCAAAATCAATATAGCACACAGAGGAATGGATTTAAAAAATTCCTCACTTTAAGGCAAATTAAGTATTTGCCAAAATTTCTCTCCCTTAAAGAAAAAATGATTATTTGCGCGGCAAGTATAATTATCATGATTTGTGTTATCATGATTAGCTATCTGACATGGAAAAATAATCTTATTGATAAGCCAGCCCACGGAGGCGTCTACACAGAAGGAATTGTCGGATCACCACAAAAGATCAACCCGCTCTATGCTTCAACCAATGAAGCAGACAGAGATATTGCCAGTCTAATTTTCAGCGGATTGATAAAATTTGATGAGGAGCAAAACATTATATCTGATTTAGCGAAAGACTGGTTCGTCGATGAATTTGGCACAAAATACACTTTTCGCCTGAAAGAAAACATAAAATGGCCAGATGGGAAACCATTCACTTCAGAAGATGTGATTTTCACATTTGGCGCTATACAAAATCCAGACTACCAAAGTCCGTTACGTTTGATATTTGAAGACGTTGTTGTTGAAGCAATAGATCAGCATACAGTACAATTCACGTTACCGAAATCATTCGCGCAATTTATAAAAAATCTTAACGTTGGTATACTCCCAGCGCACCTTTGGCAAGACATTAAACCGGAAAATACGTTAATCGCTGAACTGAATTTGAAACCAATAGGACTCGGGCCATATAGTTTTGATTCATACACAAAAGACAAGCAAGGTTATATCAAATCATATACTCTGATCAGTAATAATTATTATCATCTCAATGAGCCATTTATTAAACAAATTACTTTTAAGTTCTATCCAAATTTTGAACTGGCCGTTGACGCTCTCAAAAACAAAAACATTGATGGTCTTAATTTTCTCCCTCAAAATCTAAAGGAGTCTCTTGCGGCGAGAAACGATATAAATTATTATTCTCTCTCTCTCCCGCAATACACAGCCATATTTTTCAATCAAGAAAAAAATGATCTGCTAAAGATAAACAATTTCAGAAAAGCCCTTGACCTCGGCATTGATAAGGATAAAATTATATCAAACGCGCTGTCAAATGAAGCAAAACTAATAACAAGCCCAATCCTGCCTGGGGTGCCCGGTTATGTTGAAGAACAAACTAACATCTTTGATGTAGAACAAGCTAAAAAACTGTTAAACGATCTCGGATTCTCCAAAAAAGAGATTAAAACGGAAAAACAAATTGATCAAGATAAAAATACTGAACAAATTACCACTACCACAAAGGATGTCACTTTATATGAAACAGACGCTAGTGGCCTGTCTAAATTCCTTTATAAAGATGGGAGTGAAATTACTCTTACTCTGACAATCGCTGATCATCCGCAATCAATTGCTGTCGCAGAACTTGTTCAAAAATATTGGCAAGCAATAGGTATCAAAACAAATCTAAACATTATTGATTCAAAACAAATTCAAAAAGATATTATTGCTCCAAGAAATTTTGAAGCTCTTCTATTCGGAGAAATCCTTGGTAGCGACGGAGATCCGTATGCTTTCTGGCATTCAAGCCAGGCAGGTGAAAATGGGCTCAATTTGGCTAATTTCAAAAATTCCGCGGCAGACGAACTGCTTAAAAAAGCCATGGAAGAAAACGACGAAACTAAAAAGGCAGACTATCACACTAAATTTAAAAAAATTTTAGCCGAACAAATTCCTGCTATTTTTCTATACAATCCAAACTATACCTATGTTGTGGCCAATAAGATAAAAGGAATAAATCTCACTCATATCGCAACGCCTGAAGACCGCCTCCTAAACATCAAATCATGGTATATAAAAACCAACAAAGGATTCAAATAATCCATAAACAATAAACTCTTCATAAATAATATGATTTTAAATTTTTCGGTTTAAAATCAATTTATTATTTTTGACTGATAACCAATAATTGCCTATTTTATAAATACAGCTGATTGAACAAATTACTTTTAACACAAACACGACAATTTACTCTCGTGGCGTAACTGGCAGGCATACCAGTCAATTTTTTCACCAGAGCCGGAGTGGTGCAATCGGTAGACACGCAGCGTTCAGAACGCTGTGGGCGCAAGCCCATAGGAGTTCAAGTCTCCTCTCCGGCAATTGAAACACTGGCATATGTACGCGCTAATTTTAAGAGCCAGCTTTATAACAATCTCTTGGGAGTTCAGTTTATATTGATGGCAAATAAAACGTGAGCACAACAATTTTATAAATTTTAGTAATTATTTTTAATAAAATAATTATAACGAATAATCTGAATATTTAAACCATACTATTAATCATTAACTTTTTTTATGTATAAGAAACCAACCAATGCCACAGCGCCTTCAATAATTAGACGCCGGGTACCAAACCAAAACACAAAAAGAATACAACGGACAGCTTCGCGTGAATATGCGCAAATTGTACAAAAAGACGGACCGACAAACCAACAATCATACGCTCATTCAAGGCGTAATCCCATACTGGCTCTCCATAACGCTAGAAAATCAACCTGGCCAAATTCAAGAAAATTTAAGTCAAGAATAAAAAAACATCTACCACAAGTAATACCGCAAAAAATAGTTGGCAGACCGATAGTCACAGAAAAAACAATAGCATCTCCACAAGGCATATTGCGTATTATTCCTCTTGGAGGATGCGAAGAAGTCGGCCGAAATATGACAATCTTTGAATACCTTGAAAACGGCAAAGAGGAAAATAAAGACATAGTTATTCTTGATATGGGACTACAATTCCCGGAAGAAGACATGCCTGGAATTGACTATATCATCCCAAATATTGAATACCTAAAAGGCCAAGAAAAAAACATCCGCGCGGTTGTCTTTTCGCATGGTCATTTGGACCATATCGGAGCTGCTCCAATTCTGCTTGAGAAACTTGGCAACCCTATAATTATTGGCAGAGATCTGACTATTGAAATGATCAAACATCGTCAAGAAGACTACAAAAAAGGCACAAGCAAAAACTTAAAAACAGCATACATAAAAAATATCACCGACCAATTCAAATTTGGAAACATGCTTTTAAAATTCTTCGCTGTTGAACACTCTATTAAAGATGCGGTCGGTTTGATACTGGAAACTCCTGCCGGCACAGTTGTGCATCCAGGTGATTGGACAATGGAAGACGATCCGCAGGGAAGACCATTGGTGAGCTACGCGCATCTTGCTTATCTTAAAACTCCAACAATTCTTATGTTGGAAGCATTGGCAGTAGCAAACAAAGAGAACGGCAAAAAGATTACCGAACGCGAAATGTTAAACAACCTGACTAAAATCATTGATGAAGCGCCCGGCAGAATAATTATCGGTACTTTTGCATCGCAAGTAGAGCGCATCAAACAAATTATAGACATTGCTTCAGCTCGCAATAAAAAAATTGCCCTTGACGGATTCAGCATGAAAATGAATATTGACATCGCAGAACGGCTTGGATATATCAAAATCAAGAAAGGATCTATGATTAAAATTAATGACATTAGCAAATACGATGACAACAAACTTGTCATTCTAGCTACTGGCGCCCAAGGTGAGAGCAACGCAGTACTTTCTCGTATAGTAAACAGTAATCACAAATATATCACGTTGAAAAAAAATGACACAATCGTTTTTTCTTCATCAATCATACCAGGCAATGAAAGAACAATACAACGCCTAAAAGATAATCTTTATCGCATGTGCGACAATGTAATTCATTCAGATATTATGGACGTGCACGTTTCCGGTCACGGCAATCAAGAAGATATCAAAAAAATGTTGCGCCAGATTCAGCCGACTTATTTTATACCAGTTTACAGTAATCACTATATGCTCAAAGAAGCCGCGAAACTAGCCGAACGGCAGGGATTCATAAAAAACAATATTTTCGTTCCTGATAACGGCTCCATCGTAGAATTCTCAACTTCAAACAAGGCGGAAATGCTAACAAAAAAAATCAAGACTGATTATGTATTCGTTGATGGCCTTGGCGTTGGCGACATATCACACGTTGTTCTGCGCGATCGCCATGTTATGTCAGAAGATGGAATGATTGTCGTTATTGTCACAATCAACAAAAAAACAGGGCAAATGATCCACTCGCCAGATCTAATTTCACGCGGATTTATCTATATGAAAGAGAATAAAAAATTAGTTGAGGATACTCGCGCTAGGGTCAAACAAATACTCAAAAAAACAGATCCAAAAATTGAAGCTTTCCCAGATTACATTAAAAATAGGATAAGAAATGACATTGGCCAATTCCTTTTTCAAAAAATAGCCAGAAGGCCGATGGTCTTGCCGGTAGTGATTGAAGTCTAGATAAGATTGACCAATTGGCTCAAATATTTTACCATTAACTCATATGGAACAAATAAAAACCCAAAAAATATTTTCCGGCATTCAACCGACTGGCGAACTGCATATTGGGAATTATCTTGGGGCCATCAAGCAATTCGTTGAATTTCAACACAAGATAGACTCCATTTTTTGCGTGGTTGATTATCATTCTCTCACTGAAGATTTTGATCCTAAAATCAAACAAGAACAGATTATCAATACAGCCATTGATTATCTCGCTTGCGGCATAGATCCAGAAAAATCAATTCTCTTTGTTCAGTCTCACGTTACTGGACACACAGAGCTCGCCTGGATTTTAAACTGCATTACGCCTATCGCCGAGCTGGAAAGAATGACCCAGTATAAAGACAAATCAAAAAACCAAAAAAGTAATATTAATGTGGGTTTATTTGATTATCCAGTGCTTATGGCCGCCGATATTTTGCTCTATAAAGCCGATCTGGTGCCAATCGGCGAAGATCAAACCCAACATGTAGAATTGGCAAGAAAAATCGCCAGAAAATTTAATAACCGCTTTGGCAATACTTTCCCAGAGCCACAAATCAGACTCAATAAAACAGCGCGCGTTATGTCCCTCTCTGACCCATCTAAAAAAATGTCCAAATCACACGGCCCGAAATCATACATCGCCTTAAACGATTCGCCGGATGTTATTAAAGAAAAAATCTCAAAAGCCGTCACTGACTCTGGTAGCGCTAAAAACAGCAAAACCAATGGCGGTAAAAACTTACTGGACCTTTTCTCTGTTTTTGTGGATGACGAAAGTATCTCCAAGCAATTTGAAAATGATTACAAAAATGGCGAACTGCAATACTCCAAGCTGAAACCCATGCTAGCCAGTGTCATCATTTCAAGCTTAAAACCAATTCAAAAAAAACGCGCTGAACTTGCGAAAAGCCCAGACTATGTCCATCAAGTATTAATCAAGGGTAAAGAAAAAGCCGAGGCCATTGCCGCCACAACAATGCGGGAAGTAAGGCAAAAAATAGGGTTATTATAAACCAGTTGTCCAAAATTACCACGAAACTCCGACCTAATCTGGGTTTTTAAAATATAACAAAAATTTTAAAATCTAACGGCCTAAAGCCATTGCCAACCTATTAAACTCCTTCCCTTTTTCCTCAAAATTTTTATAAAAATCATAGCTCGACGAGGCCGGTGACAACAATGCCACTCCGTCTTTTGCAGTATATTTATAACACGCTCTCACCGTTTCCCGCATATTTTTCACTTGAACTAAACGAATTTCCGAATTTTCTAATTTCCGAATTTCCTTATAAATTTTGATTCCGCTGTGCGGCCATAAAATAACATTCTTAACTTTAGAACTCACAATTTTTCGCGCTAATTTTTTATAATCCAACCCCCTGTCAAACCCGCCTAAAATTATTGTCTCTAAACTTTTACCTTTTAAAGCATCAATCGCCTCTATAGTTGATTCGGGAGTGGTTGACAACACATCATTATAAAATCTAATGCCTTTAAACTTGCCAACATTTTCCAGCCGGTGGGGCAATCCCCTAAAATTTTTAATTGTTCTATTAATTATCGCCTCTCGCACTTCAAATAATTTGGCGATTTCAATACAGCCAAAAATATTTTCCCTGTTATGTTTACCAAGTAGGGGCGTATGGCAATACGCCCCTATGCTATTATACAAATATCCAATATTTTTCACCCGTTGATTATCAATAAATCTTTTTATCTTTTTATATTTCCTATTGTAAACCATCACCCCATTCTTTTTTAAATTCCTGACAATATTCATTTTGGCTTGGAAATATTTATGCGAATTGCCGTGATAATCCAAATGCTCCGGGAAAAAAGCCGTTATCAAGGCGCTATCAATCTTTTTCTGATTTAACGTATCTAATTGGTAAGAAGACATCTCAACCACAAAAATCGTATGCTTTGAATCCCAATTTAGATAGTCTAAAGCCGGCCGGCCAATATTACCGATTAAGACCACTTTCCTGCCAGCTTTTCTAAAAATATGATAAATCAAACTGGCGCTGGTGCTTTTGCCTTTTGAACCAGTCACGCCAATCACTTTGCCAGAAATGTTGGCTAAAAAAATATTTAAATTAGACGTCAATTTAGACGTATCACCATACGCCTTTGCAATTTTTTTATCCAATTTTATGCCCGGCGTTTTAATAATCACTTCGTAATCTTCTAAACTATCTAAATAATTTTTACCCAAATGTAATGACAATTTTTTATCTTGCGTTAAAACTGTTTGATATTGTTTTTCAAAATCCGCCAATCTTTTTTCATCAGCCACGCCAATTAAGCCGTTTTTGACGTAGCGCCTTAAAAATTTATAAGACGACAAACCCTCTCGGCCAAAACCAAGCAAGAGAATTTTTTTGTTTTTTAATCGGTTAATTTTCATAATCAAAATTTTGAACAATTTCGTGATGGCTCTTTTTCTATATTTTAGGACTTTCGCGTTTGGATGAGCAACTGGGCAAAACCGAGCCGTACCGCAGCTGGACTAAAATGTCCCGCGAGCAAACGGCGAGGTTTTAACAACGCAGATCGCCAAACGCGAAAGTCCTATATTTTTTTAAACTCCTTCATTATAATATCCCCATTATACTCTCCTTCCTCCTGCGCCAGCCGCATCGCCATTTTCATTTCCCATGGCGTGCCCACGCATTCAAACGGCTTAAAACCTTTTCTGCCAAGTAACAGTAAAAAAGTGTCTTTTAATTCTTTTTTAGCGTATAAATTCTGGCAAAAAATTTTAATCAATTCTTTTTTTGGCAGATAAGCGGAGAGCATCGTCCAGACAAAAACACATTTGGAACATTCACCGCACCAACGTTTTTTTGCTTGTTTACCTAATTTAAAATTATCATTGCAACTGGAAAAAACCGGGAAATATTTTTTATATTGCACGAATTTTTTGGTTATTTTGAGCTCATTTAATGACCGTAAGATGCTATAATATTTAATACTGGGTGTAATAAATTCAGCGATGTATTTTTGAAAATCTTTTTCAAATTCAGCTGACTTGCTGTATTGATGATTAATGATTTGACCTAAATATTTGACATTCCCGCGATTAGCGCTTGATTCATTGGCTAAAACAATAAATTGATAATCATATAAAATCGCCGCCGCTAAACTAATAAAAGCCAAATAAGCGTTAAAAGGAATATGGCCGTTATAAACACCTTTTTTATTGTTTAATTTTAATAACTTAGAATCAATTTGCCGCTCAATAATTAGTAATTTTTTATGAGCCACCTTGGCTGCATCCCTGACAATTTTTAAATCCCGCACGCTCATCAAATCAAAATCTTTTTTTTGCTCGCGCAGCATTTCCAAAGCTACAATGGAGTCCTTGCCTCCGCCGAGAGGAACTAAATATTTCTTACCAATCTTAATTTCCGTAGTACTTGCCTGATAATTTTTATCATATGGGAATTTTACCAATCCCCGATAATCAATTTTATTTTTATAAAAAAATTCACCTAGCCCTTTGGTATAGACCTTATTCCAAAACTTTGCTTGTTCTCCAGTCAATTTATATTTCCCCAAATCAATTTTTTTTGGGCAATATATTTTATAATACGAAATGCCAGCAATTAAAAACAAATTAAACAACGCTTTGTCAAACGCTTCTTTATTTACTTCTTGAAAATCAACTCCCTTCATCGGAAAAATTAATCTCTCTTTAAATTTTAAATTATTCTCATGCCGCGCAGCGCTCAATTCATACTCAAAAACTACAATCCCAGTTTTGGGATTGAAGTTATACTTTTCAAATTTGAATATTCGTATTTTCATTACTTTTTAATCAATTTAACCAAATCCTTTTTAAGTTTCATAGTCATTTTCTTATCTTTGGCCTCAATTGTCAGACGCAATAATGGCTCGGTATTTGACGGCCGCACGTTAAACCACCACCCTCGCTTTTCCCAATTATCCACTGTAACGCCATCTAAATAATCTTGACTACATCTTTTATACTTATTCTTGATCTCTTCAATCTTTTCATCAATATCTTCAACTAATGTGTTAATTTCGGGCAATTTATGATATGCATAAAATGGCTTGACAATTTGTGATAAGGGCTTATCTATTTCAGATAACAATTCAAGCAGTATAACCAAAGCGATAAAACCCGAATCAGCGTAAGTATTGTCTCGAAATGAATAATGGGCTGATACCTCGCCCCCCATAATACCCTTGTTTTTTTTCATGCCTTGTGCTACGTTCACAAATCCCACTGCGGTTCTAATCGCTCTGCCTCCCCACTGCTCTATCATCTTGGGCACGATTTTTGAGCATATCAAATTATAGGCAATACCCGCGCCTGCTTCTCTTTCTAAAAATAACTTCGCTAGAAGAAGCAAAGTGATATCTGCCCGAATAAATTTACCATCTTCATCTACGAAAAACAACCTATCTGTATCTCCATCAAAAATCACTCCGCAATCTGCTTTTGTCTCCTTAATTTTTTTAGAAATTTGCACTTGGCTTTCCGGCAACAATGGATTTGACGGATGAGCCGGAAAATTTCCATCAAGCCTATAATTCAAATGAATTGTCTTAATTGGCAAATATTTCTCAAGTATGGGCATTACCTTACCGGCCATGCCATTACCCGCGTCAATCACCACTTTAAGCGGTTTGATATTTTTCACGTTGACAAAACTTAAAACATGTCTAATATATTCTGGATAAATATTTTTTTTAATGATTTTTATTTCCCCATTACCCACATTTTTACCGCCAGTATTAACTTTCTGAACAATACGAGCTAAATCATTGCCTCTTACCCAATCCATATCATCTACGCTTCTTCTAACCATTTTAAGCCCATTGTATTCTTTCGGATTATGCGAGGCAGTGATGACTATGCCTGCTTCATACTTTAAAATACCCACGCTAAAATAAACCGCGTCAATCGGCACAAGACCAATATCAATTATTTCCCGCACTCCTTCTTGTGCTAATCCCTGAATCAAATATTTTTTTAATATACTACCGCTAAGTCTCATATCGCGGCCCACAACAACTTGCTTGGCTCTAGTTTTCCTGGCAAACGCCCGACCAATAGCAAAAACCGCTTCGCGATTCAACTCGCTTGGATAAATACCTCTAATATCATATGCTTTAAAAATTTTAAAATTGATATTTTTTTTATTCATATTGATTAATACGCCCGCGGGTAAATTCTCACGGTAATGGCAGTTAAAAATAAATTAACGCCAAGTAAAATGGCTATTTTATATATACCATCCTGCCAATTATTTAGTAAAACTTCTGGCAATAAAAGCGCTATGCTCGCAAAAACTTCAAAATAATAATCAACTGGCGCTGGACCGAGCCATTTTTTATGCCACCAGACTTTGTTTGGTCCAAAGTCATGCAAAGAGAACAACGGATTTAACACAAACCACGAAAAATCCCACACTGCAGTAAAAAGAAAAAACATGCTTAATAATTCCAGCTCCGCAAAAATATCCCACTGCCAATCCCAGATAAAAACCAAATGAAACACCAATAACAAAAAAATCATCAAAGCCGTATGGTAGCCAGTCAGTTCTTTTTGCCCGGAAATTTTTCTGAAAAGTTTGTCTATTTTACTGCCACTTGCTGGCCGCCAGGCAGGTAATTTAGCGGCCCAACCATGCGGTCCTTCAATTTGAATCTCAAGCACGGCCAAAAAGAAACTAATAATGTAGAAATAGATAACCTTAATTAAAAAATGCCACAGCATAATGATTTATATCTTATTAATCAATATTTAATTTAACTTTATCCTATCAAAATATTCCTAATCTTTCAATGCAACTGCTTTTTGTTTATTATCTGCCAACTGATATTAGACCCGCTGCGTAATAATCTTTTCTGCTGCAACTTGAAATTTTGGCTGCAAATTATTCAGAGCTCGTCAGCTTATATTAATCATATAAACCTCCTCGCTCTTCATAATTTTCGCTCAAAATTTCTTCGTTTCGCAACGAAAAATTATTACGCAGAGGGTCTATTATTAACTGGCTTTACCAACGGTTACGATATTTCTCCCATTCCACCAATGCGCTTTCTTTTCTCCATCTGAATAATAGTTTTCAATTACTTTATAACCAGTCCGTTTAAATAATTTATATAGCTCTCTTTTGATCAAAGCCCTATAATACAATTCCCCGCTTCTCTCTCCATCGCCTGACTGCCACAAAGTCATAACATCTTTAAAATCCAAATTAATTGTTTTTTTGCTTTCTTGTTTTTTTGTTTTCTTAATTTTGCAGTTCCAAACATTTTTGCCCTTACCCAAGCGCCACAAATTCCAATTAGTCATCACTAAATATCCGCCGTAGCTTAAAATTTCATAAACATTTTGCAAAACCCTTTGTCTTAGCTCATAACTTGGAATATGATTCAAAACGGCAAACATAAAGACCGCATCAAACTTATCTGTTTTTAGTTTATCAAGTTCTAACGCATCGCCCACTAAAAAATAACCTTTTCTGCCACTTTTTTTAGCTTGATCTATCAAGCCTTTTGAATTATCTATCCCCAAATAATTGACCTTAGGCAAAACTTCCGCCAGTCTGCCGTTTCCGCATCCCACATCAAACACTCTATAGCCCTCCTTTACATATTGCCTGACCAGCGCCTTCATTTCTGGCCAAATTCGTCCTCTAGTATTGGAAAAATCCTCTGCAATTAAATCATAGGTCTTCTTGTTTATGTCTAATATATTTTCTGCCTGCGCCTTATCCATATATTCTTATATATTAGCACGGCTTAACAAAAAAATAAATGTGTAATATAATGACCTGACTATGAATATTTCCGCTCAAATTGTCAGCTACCTGCTAAAAAATCCGCCTCAAATTGAGGCCGATATTTTGCGCGCCAAAAGAAAATTTTGTAAAACCTCAAAAATCAAAAACGTGCCAAGCAATTCCGAGCTTCTCAAAAAATATAGAAAACAAACAAAAAAAAATGAGCCTCTCGCCAATCTGCTGCGCAAACGCTCGGTGCGCACTATGTCAGGCATTGCGCCCATTGCCGTACTCACCAAACCCCATCCTTGCCCCGGCTCTTGCGCCTATTGTCCCAAGGAAAAAAATATGCCAACAAGCTATCTCTCCAATGAGCCGGCAGTTATGCGCGCCATTCTCTGCGAATTCAATCCATACAAACAGGTTCAAATGCGCTTGCGAGCTCTGCAAAACAACGGGCACGCGACCGACAAGATTGAGCTCATCGTTATGGGCGGCACTTGGTCGTCTTTGCCGGATAACTATCAACTGTGGTATGTATCAGAGTGCTTTAGAGGGACGAGCGACTTTCCGGAAACAAAAAACAATAAACAGTTGACTTCGACCATAAGGAGAAGTCAACCAAAAAACAAAAATTTATTTAAAAAAGAACTGATCAAAGAGCAAAAAAGAAACGAAAAGGCAAAAAATCGCATCATCGGCCTTACTTTAGAAACCCGCCCGGACTGCATTAGCATAAAAGAATTACAAAAAATGCGCGCCCTCGGCGCCACCAGGATTGAAATTGGCATCCAGCATCTGGATAATAAAATATTAAAATTGAATAAACGCGGTCACACTGTCCAACAAACCATTAAGGCCACTGGGCTCATGCGCCAATTTGGCTTTAAAATCACCTATCATATTATGCTCAATTTGCCCGGCGCTACTCAAGCAAAAGACTTTGCAAT
>PEXX01000019.1 GCA_002778965.1 Candidatus Kuenenbacteria bacterium CG08_land_8_20_14_0_20_37_23
CCTGTGTTCGTAACGCATAATCATCATAAAACCTACTTATCCTCTCTATTTCTCTATCAAAAAGCCGTTCGTTTCTTTTTTGATATCTTTCTATAACCGGTTTCTTCCATCTCTCCCAAGTTTTGAGCAATAACCCTCTTTTAATTGGCGAATCTTTAAGTGTTTTGCCGATACTTTCACTTTCTACATCAAGCAACTCATTCGCAATGGCAATGTCTATCACATCAAATTTGCCTTCTGCTTTTTCAATAAACACCAATGGCGCCAAAATTTCTTCTGTTTCCACTCCGGCTATTTTTAATTTCCAAAGAAAAATAAATCCTTCTTTTCCAGTTGCACCACTTAGCTGGGATATTTTACTGTCATGTTTTGTCAAATAGAAAATTAATGATGGTATTGGTCTTGTTTGAAGTTTTAAACCGTCTTCAATAATTTTACTAATGACCGGATGATCTTTGTGCGCGCGGGAAATTTTACCTTCTTCGTCATCGCGAAGCTCCCGAAAGGCAACGGGAAATTTATAGTTATCTATAATAAATACCGTTTCATCACCAGTTGGTTTAACTTTTTTGCCTAATGATAATTTACAAAGATTCAGTAAATCTCTGTCAAAATCTGAAATTGCTTGCTTTGTTTCTGCTTCAGTTTTTTTGAATAAAGCAGCAACAGCTTGGTCGGTGCTTTCCAATAGTAAATTTCGGTATTGTAAAGTAGTCTTAGAAATAACATCTTTCAATCCTTCCTGCAGTTCTGAAAATGCCTTGTCATATTCTTCAGGACTCCTGCAATTTTGGTAAATTTCAAGTATCTTCTTTTCAAAATCAAGACCGGATCCCAAAGCTCCCAGAATTTCATCGGAACTACCGAAGAGACCATTAAATAAATTAAGTTTCTGATCTAATAACTCCAATACCCGTTTGTCCGCATAATTTTTGGTGTTGAGAAAATTCGCAACCACTACCTGGTATTTCTGACCATAACGATGGCAACGGCCGATTCTTTGCTCCACTCTTTGAGGATTCCAAGGCAAATCGTAGTTAATAACAATATTACAAAACTGGAGATTTAAACCCTCTCCACCGGCCTCGGTTGTAAGAAAAACCTGGCTGTTTTTCTTAAAATCATGTATTAAAGATTGGCGCACATTTGCGTTAAAGGAACCCTGGTTTGCTCTTTCCGGAAATTCTTTTTTCCATCGATTAAAAGCTTCTCTTGCCTCGGGCGAATTATTTGAGCCATTAAACTTAGTAAAAGTAATTTCTGCTTTTTTGAGAAGTTTTGACAAATATTCTTGTGTGCGAGTTGACTCTGTAAATACCACTGCTTTTTCGGGCCATTTCTTTTTCCTCGCTTGCTTGAAAAGTCGAAGTAATGCGTCAATTAAGGCCTTACCTTTTATGTTTTCTTTAATTCTGACAGCCAAAGAATAATACTCTTCCAATTCCTCTATCTCTTTTTTAATATCTTCGTCACTAAAAGCGCTATCAATACGTTGCTTTTCTTTTTTTTGTTTTTGCTCTATCCCTTCTAATTCTAATTCTTCAAGTTCTTCTTCCAATTCTTCATCAAGAATAGTTTTTGGATTCTGGTTTTGCGCTGATGATTCGTTTTTTCTTAATTCAAGTTCTGCTTTAAGATTTTCGCTTAATTTTTTAAGCGTATTGGCAATAGCAAATGAGGAACTGGCTAATAGTTTTCTATAAACCAAAACCATTAAATTTCTCTGGGTTGTTGTGATAGCAGCGACACTGGGCCGTTGCAGATAAGTAGAAACTTTTTCATATAATTCAACTTCTTCATCGGTAGGAGTAAAATCGAAAGTCATTGATGTCCTGTCGGTAAATTGTACATACTCCAAAACCTGTTTTCGCAAAGTCCGCGTGATTACTCCCGAGATTGACAACGAGTCATCACTTTCTTCTCCGCGAATCAACGCTCCCAATTCCTCCAACCTTAATTTGGCGAGTTCCGACTGATCTTTTATCGGTTGTATAAACTTCGTCTTAAAACTATATGGCGATCCGAGAAATTTATCGTCTATAAAACTCGCTATCCCGTATAATTCCTCAAGACTATTTTGCAGAGGTGTCGCCGTCAACAAAACTTTGGGCTTATCCTTAATAATTTCGCGAATGTCATATGCCATCTTTGACGCATCTCTTCCTTTAAAAACTCGCCTAAAACGATGCGCCTCATCAATAACAACAACATTCCACGGCTGTTTTTTAATCAAGCCGAGGTGAGTATAAACAAAATGATAAGAAACAATAAAGACCCCGTCATAAGTAAATGGAACCTTATGGCCGCTATTTACCTGCGCGTTGAAAGAAGGACCATCCCAAACTTCTGATTCAATACCAAATTTCGATAGTAATTCATCCTGCCATTGCTTTCTCAATGAAGCGGGAGTTATAACCAAAATTTTTCTTTTCCCTTCGGCCCATAATTGGGATATGATAATTCCGGCTTCTATTGTTTTACCTAACCCGACTTCATCGGCTAAAATTGCTCCGCGAGAAAGCGGGCTATTGAACGCATAGAGTGCCGCGTGAATTTGGTACGGATTAAGATCAATTGTTGATTTTGCCAAAACCGAGGATAAACGACTTAAAGAACCGGCCATTTTTTGAAGGATTACTTTTTCTGCGAGATATCTTTTAAGAAAAACTGACATATTTCTATTTCAGTAAATCATCAACGCCAACGCCTAATGCCTTGGCAATTTTAGCTAAAGTTTCTATTGTCGGGTTCTTATTTGCTCCGGACTCAATTTTAATAATGGTAGCGTGAGAAACATCCGCTAGCCTTGAAAGTTTATCCTGCGATAAATTCTTTGCTTTTCTAAGTCTTTTTATGTTTTTAGAAATAGTGAATTATTTTTGTCATTGTGATATGATAATATAGATATTAGGATATTGATATTATTCTATCGTTCATGAGTTATCTATAATGCTATGATACCAAATTTTAATAATTTAGTAAATGGGATGTATAATGCCACCCAATTTTGGACTCGACAACCAAAGTCAGTCCCTTGTTAAATCTTTTTTATATGATATTATTCAAAATATTCCAATATCTTAATCGAAAAATATGTCTTCCAATCAACTTAAATTAAAAAGATGTTCAACCAACCCAATCCTTAAACCAAACTCAAAAAATTCTTGGGAGCGGAAAGCGGTGTTTAATCCTGCGGCTATAGAAAAAGACGGGAAAATTTATCTTTTGTATCGAGCCATAGGCGAGCATAAAAAATATGTTTCCCGAATTGGACTGGCAGTAAGTAAGGATGGCATTCATTTCCACCGAGTTTCAAATAAACCTGTTTTAAAACCAGAAAAAAAATACGAACAAGGAGGCACTGAAGATCCAAGAATTATTAAAATTGGGAGCAAATTCTATATCACCTACGTTGCTCTCACTAATCCCTTTGGTAAAAGTCCAAGGTTTGCGAGAACCTTTCTTTTTTCCACTTCTAATTTTAGAACCTTTAAAAGAATAGGACTCATTACTTCAAAAAGAATAGATAATAAAGATGTAGTGCTCTTTCCCGAAAAAATAAACGGAGCTTACGTTATGCTTCATCGGCCCCGGGGTTGGACCAGAAAAAATGTTTTTAAAAAGAACGGGAAATTGTATTTTAAGGGTGAACGTGGATTAGAAGAATGGTCCGAGAAGCAAATCCCAAAATATTTCCCAGAAAAACCTGGCATCTGGATAGCTTATGGGAAAGATTTTAAAAATTTTGCCGGACATAAGCTAATTATGGAACAAATTCAAGAATGGGAAAATGATAAAATTGGAACAGGTCCGCCACCAATTAAAACAAAATATGGCTGGTTATTAATTTACCATGGAGTTGAAGAAGTTGGAGTAAATCCAAAATATATCTCCTGGGCAAAAAAACCCAATACCAAAATCTACAGGGCGGGAGCTGCTTTGCTAGACCTATATAATCCTTCAAAAATTATTGCTCGTTTGCCTTATCCAATCCTTGAACCTGAAAAAGATTATGAAATTTATGGTGATACTTGCAATGTGGTATTTCCAGAAGGGGCTCTAATAAAAGATGGCCAACTCTTCGTCTATTACGGAGCGGCGGATAAGGTTATAGGGCTGGCTATTATAAAATTAGAAAAATTACTAAGCGCTTTTTTAAAACACAAATGGGGGTAATTCACGAATTATCCCTGTCTAATTTGTCTAAAAAATAAAATTTATAATCTACAATAATTTTTTCGTTTTTCTCGTAAAAGGAAAAAGGGATTCTTCTGAATCCCCTTTTTTGGCTATTTACTTTTTTTCTTTTCACTCATTTTTGTTCCTTCTTTTATTCAAATATTTCAATTCTTCCATAAATTCAGTTTTATTAGTAGCATCCTCTATCTTTTTGTTGAGGTAAAAAACCATATCAGCTCTTTATGATTCCCCTGACGGCTTTCCGATGATTTCAATAATGAGCTTACTTTCTAAAAATTTGACACTAAAACATTTTCGAGTGTTAGGATCATAAAACACTCTATCAAGTACGAACTGATGTCCCTCCGGTCCTAAAAGCGTAATTTTTTCTTCTAAACCGCCCGTATCTCACTTCCTTCCTTTAAATCTTCAATTTCATCAGACTACAAAAATATGACTTCCCACTCCTTCTAAGTTTTTAAAACAGGCGATAGAAGTGCACCGACAATGCACCCAATTACAGCCCCAGTCATACTTCCCAATATTTTTTCGGCAGAATCCTCTCCTTTTAATGCCTTAACTATCCATCCCACACCAAAACCGATAATACTTCCTATTCCTATATAAAGCAATTCTCTCACCCCCCTTTAAAAATTTTATTCCCGCGACCCTCTTTGAACTTCGTTTTTCTAGATGGTAGCAGCACCCCAGTATAAACAGATAAATTTTTATAAATGTTTATAAATTGGGGCACTGCTACCGTACCGTATTATTATTTTAAGGAACAATACTCAATTAATTATTAATGGTTGTGGTTAATTGGGAAATCTTTTAGCTCTCTAAACTATTCGACTATTCAACCGTTTAACTAATTTTAGTATACACCTTTGATAAAATTTGTCAATCAATATGGCTCCACACAGGAGTATGGAGCCAACAGTGGTTTTAAAAATATCCGCGATAATCCGCGTTAATCCGCTTTATCCGCTAATAATATTATCGTGTGTTTTCCATTTTCTATTCTTGGCATTTTGGACAAAAATAAGTACTGCGGCCTCCCAGCTTTATCACTTTAATTTTCACTCCGCATCTCAAGCACTTTTTCCCTTCTCGGCCATAAACTTTAAGATGAGGCATATACCCACCCTTTCGACCATAAATGTCTAGATATGTATCCACAGACGAACCTTTATATTTTATGGCTTCTTGCAAAATCTCTTTAATCCCTTCATAAATTTTCCCAATCTCACCATCTTTTAAAGAAGAGCCCGTCCTCTGAGGATTTACCTCGGCATAAAAACAAACTTCAGATGCATATACATTACCTAATCCTGCCAAAAAACTTTGGTCCATTAAAAGGGGTTTAATCTTTTGACGAGCTTTCTTAAATAATCCTTCTTTAAAAATCTCTAATGTAAATTTTTTATCTAACGGTTCAGGGCCAAATTTCATTTTCTCAATCACTCTAAGGGCCTCATCTCTTTTTAATAATTTTATATATCCAAACTGCCTTAAATCATTATAAAGGAGCATCTTCCCTTTCTCAAAATAAAAAATCACATGGGTATGTTTACCCCTCATCTCTTGTTTTTTGTCTCTTATCTCTTGCCTGCCCCGTAGGCTTGCCCCACGGGGTCTCTCATATATAAGTTGTCCAGTTAATTTCAAATGGATAAGGAGTCTTTCGTCCCCAGAAAGTTCTATCATTAAAAGTTTGGCTCGTCTTTTTACATCCAAAATTTGTTTACCGATAAGTCTTTTCTTAAACTCTTGAGGCGTAACATTCACAATTTTTCTAAGCCTCACTTCTATATCTTTAATTTTTCTGCCACAAATTTTGTTTTTAAGTTCCCTCTTAATTGTCTCTACTTCTGGTAATTCGGGCATAAGCGCTTTGCTAAAATAAAAAATTAAAAATAAAAAACCAAAAACACATATTAAAAACTTAAAAATTTTGAAGTTTTGTTGAAGTCTGACTTCAACAAACCCGTTCTTCAACAGAGAATCCCGTTGGGGTAAAAAACCATCAGTGTCCGCTAAAATTAAAAATCAAAAATAAAAATATCCCAAAGGGATCACTTTGTGAAAAAACGCAAGCACAAAAACACAAAAACGTTCTTTCAGAAACTTGCTTTCGAGGATCGCCAGTTTTTTATTTTTTATATGTGTATTTTATATTTTATTTTTTGTTTTTAATTTAAATACCCATCTCTTCCTCTAAAAGCCTTCTAAAAATATCCCGGCGAGTAATTATACCTACCATTTTCCCGTTTCTAATTACTGGAAGACGACTTACTTTATTAACCAACATTATTGATCCCGCTTTTATAAGTGACGCATCTATATCAACTGTAATTAAGTTTCTCGTCATTATTTTACTAATAGAAATTTTCTTTTTTTTCTCTTTTTTTCTCTTCCTTCTCTTTTCTCTGCTTAACCAAAGTCTCAAATCTGTAATAATATCTCGAAAATCAGGATAAAAAGCTCTAAATAAATCTTTTTCTGAAATTATTCCTACCAATTTATTTTTCTTTCCTACTACTGGCGCTCCGCTAATTTCGTTTTTCGCTAAAATTTCAGCTGCTTCCTCTAATGTAGCATCTTTTTTTATTTTTATTACTTTTTTTGTCATTATTTCTTTAACTTTCATATTTGTCGCTTTGCCCCGCACCCACCTAAGTTTTTCTGCTCGCCCGTCAAATTTTCGAAGAAAAATTGCTCGGGCAAAAAATTTTGGCGGGTAAACGGGAACTATTACAAAAATTATTAACCCCCTGCACTTTTAAATCTAATACAAATATAAGTTAAAAAGTGCGGGGCTTTGCGACAATCCGCTGAAATCACGCTGATTTTTACGCGGATTAGTCGCTGATTTTATGAGTAAACCGCTAAATTTAGGCCGATTACTACCCTAGTCCGTCCCGTTTGGCCTACATGGCTCGTTGAGCCGAGCTATCGGCTCAAATAGAGGACGAACTGGTCTAGGACGCTGATTGGCCACTGATTTTTGCTGCTCGTGGGTGAGGAACACCCATGAACTAATACCTCTGAGGATACCTCCCCTGGTAAATTTCTTATCAGCGTAAATTCAGCGTTGCTATGGTACAGTAGTGGTCACCGTGGCACTCCGTACCACACCGTACCACACCGCCAGCGATTTATTCAGCGGTACTTAAATTAACGGTCTTCCTGTCATCTCTTGAGGCTGCTTAAAATCCATAGTTTTCAAAATTGTCGGC
>PEXX01000048.1 GCA_002778965.1 Candidatus Kuenenbacteria bacterium CG08_land_8_20_14_0_20_37_23
TAATTTTTAAAAGTGCGTAGTCGAAAACAAGGAAAATAAAGTTAGTGTGTACAGGTGTATTTTTCGCCATCGCACAAGCTAGATTATTAATATACATGACAAATAAATTATACGTCGGCAACCTGCCATATGAGACAACCAATGAAGATTTGGAAAAAATGTTCTCTGAGGCAGGCAGTGTTGCATCAGCCAATATTATTGCCGACAAATTTTCAGGACGCAGTAAAGGCTTTGGTTTTGTTGAGATGTCAAATGACAAGGAAGCCGCAAAAGCTATTGAAAAATTCAATGGCTTTGAGATAAACGGCAGAGCTATGGTTGTCAACGAAGCGCGCCCAATGACTGACAGAAAACCTCGCGACAACTATAACAATTAAGTTGTTCAAACTGATCAAAAAACCTTCAATTTTAGAAGGTTTTTTGATTTATAAAAAAATTATGATAAAATGAATTACCATTCCGCAGGAACGACTTGATATTAAAAATATCAATAAAAATACACACTAAAAACCGTCTCTGCGCGGACGGTTTTTAATTGATCAATAAATATCTATTTTTTCTTGGCTACTATTTTTTTGACAACGTTCTTCTTAACAATAACCTTTTTAACTGCTGTTTCTTTTTTGGCAACAACTTTTATTGTTACCTTTCGCGGCCTGGATTTTTTTGCGTCTTCAACTGCTTCTTCTTTGAAAACTTCCACTATTGGTTCATCCGCGAATGGTGTTAATTTTTTATCAGCCCTGAGCGCAAATGACTGTAAAATTTTATCAAGTTTAATATTAATATTTTCTAATTCTTCTCCAAATCGATCTTTGTTTCTAATTTGACTATCACTACAACTGTCTTTGCCTCTATTCTTGGCGAAACATGCATTACAATAAACAGGCTTGCCACCGCTTGGCTTAAAAGGAACTTCACAATGATTACCGCACTTATCACAAACTGCATGATATAAGTTTGTTCGACTAGATTCTTTGCCGTCAAAACCACGTCCGCCAAAGTCTCTCGCGCCTAATCTCTTAGAAATATCATTCCTATTGCCTTTTCCTTCAAAGCAATTATTACAATATACCGGCTTATCGCCTTTTGGTTTAAAAGGAACCTCACAGCTCTTGCCGCATTTATCGCAAATTACCTTGTACATTGACTGTCGGCTGAAGTCTCTTGTCCCAAAACTGCGTCTGCCAAAATTTCTGCTACCTCTTCCTTTATCTAATTTATTGCCTCTATTGAAATTTCCCATATTTTTGTAGTTAATTATTTATACAATATATTACAGTCTAACTCTTTTCCAGACAAATATCAAACAAAATCTAATATAAGATACAGCCTGTTTGGAAATTATCTCCGACAGCAAAACCGGTTGACCACGCAATCTGTAGATTGAATCCGCCTGTCGGGCCGTCAAGATCAATTATTTCACCGGCAAAATATAGATTTGGAATGATTTTTGAGCGCATTGTCTTTGGATCAATTTCATTCAAAACAACTCCGCCTGAAGTGATAATAGCTTTATTGAAACCGTCTAATGATTTCACCTTCAATCTAAAATCTTTTAACAGATGCACCAATCTTTTGCGCTCATCCTTAGTAACGTTGTTGATTTTTTTGGTTTCATCTATACCAGATAATCTTACAAAAATAAAAATTAGTTTTTTTGGCAAGAGCATACCCAAAGAATTTTTGAATATTTTATTTTTCAGCTCTGAAAAATCTTTCTGAACTCTCTTATCTAAATTTTCAAAATTTAGCGCTGGTTTAAAATCAATGCCTAACTCCACCTCATTTGATTTTAACAGTTCACCTATTTTTTTACTTAAATCCAAGACTATCGGCCCGCTCATGCCATTATTTGTAAATATTGCCTCGCCAAAACGTTCACATTGTTTTTTCCCGTTTTGAAATACTTTTATATTAACATTTTTCAAACTGACACCCTCTAGTTCTTTGATCCATTTCTCTCTGACAATAACTGGCACTAATGCTGGACTTGGCGCGACAATTGCATGTCCGACTCTTGTAAGCCATTGAAAAGCAACGCCAGTTGAACCTGTGTCTGAATAAGACTTCCCGCCCGTGCAGATGGCATAATTTTTTGCTATAAATTCTTTGCCATCGCACAAAATTATTTTTTCAATTTTACCATTTTTTATAATTAAATCCTTGACTTCCGCTTTGGCAAGAACATCAACGCTGTTTATCTTCAAATATTTCAATAAAACTTCCAAAATATCCTTAGCTTTACCGCTTACAGGAAAAACGCGTTGTCCCCTTTCTATTTTAAGACAAACTCCCCGACTTTCAAAAAAATCCATTGTGTCTTGCGGAGAAAATTTGTGCAAAGCTGAAAAAAGAAATTTTCCATTTTGCCCCAATTGCCCAACAAATTTACGCACATCAAATTCAGCTTTTGTAACATTACATCTGCCTTTGCCAGTAATAACGAGCTTGACGCCTAATCTGTCATTTTTTTCCAAAAGCAAAACATGCGCGCCTTTTTCACCAGCTCGTCCAGCGGCCATCATTCCGGCGGCGCCTCCGCCAATTACCGCCAAATCATAGTTCATATATCAAAGCTCGACTCAAGCCCGCTATTTTTTTGTTTTTATCCACGCGGGCTAAATTACAGATTTCTTCTATGGAGCGTTTCCCCAACGCCACAGTAAAACATGTTGTATTTTTATTAATAATCTGGCCTGCGATTTTTCTTCTCATATTTTTGATCTCCAATAATCATGGCATCCGTCTATTATTTATTATTATAATATAGACAACGTTTCGTTATCCAGAAATTATCTACAAAATTAATAATCTTTCAACTTTTTCATATCCAGGTGATCGCCAATTTTTTCCAACGACTTGCTTTCAATTTGACGTATCCTTTCTCTTGTTACCCCGAACTCCTGCCCGACTTCTTCAAGCGTATGCGCCACTCCATCAACAAGCCCAAAACGCATCTCAAGTATTTTTTGCTCCCTCGGAGTTAATTCCTGTATAATATCCTTAATATGGCCAGAAAGCAAGCGCCTAGCAGCCGTCTTGTCAGGACTGACAGTTTTGGTATCCTCAATAAAATCACCAAGTTTTGAGTCATCGTCGTTGTCATCGCCAACAGATGTTTCAAGCGAAACTGTATCTTGCGATATTTGGATAATATGCCTAACCTTTTCTATTTCTTCCCCCATTTCTGCGGCAATCTCTTCGGGTAATGGTTCTCTGCCAAGATCCTGTATCAGTCTTCTTTGCACTTGCTGAAATTTATTAATAGTCTCAACCATATGGACCGGTATCCTAATTGTTCTTGACTGATCAGCCAATGCTCTCGTAACAGCCTGACGAATCCACCATGTCGCGTAAGTTGAAAATTTGTACCCCTTGCGATAATCAAATTTTTCTACTGCCCTAAAAAGTCCGATATTCCCTTCCTGAATCAAATCCAAAAGAGTCAAACTGCTACGACCGGCAAATTTTTTGGCGATTGATACAACCAAGCGCAGATTTGAACGAATAAGCTCCATAATTGCTTCCTGATCGCCCTTTTCTTTCCGTTTTGCCAACTGCATTTCTTCATCTGTCTTAAGTAGCGGCGATTTACCGATTTCCCTCAAATACATTTGAATGGAATCGGCTGAAATATCAGTCAAATCAATCTTCTTTTTGTCAGATTTAATCCCAATCTCTTTTAGAATTTTCTTTCTTTGTTCTTCTGTATCAAGAAAACTTATCTCTTTTTCAATTAATTTAACGCCTTCGCTGTCAAATAATTCCAAAACTCCTTCTATCGCGTCCAGATATTCTTCCATATCAGGAAAAGCATACAAAAGATCAGCTTCAGTAATAAATCCCAACATTTTTCCTTTTCTTACTAAACTCTCAAGCCTTTCCTCATGAAAAACTATTTTCCCGTCTGCTTTAACTTTTCTCTTTTGTTTAATAATTTCTCTATTTTTTTTAAGCCTAACTATCCCTTTGCGTACGGGCTTAATAATCTTCCCTGCTGTTTTTTCCCGAAGAGCTTTATTTTTCCTACGAGCGCCAAACCGCAAACCAATATTTTTATTGGCTATTTTCCTCTTGGCTGTTTTTTTATGTATCCACTTTTGCTTTATCAACATAGAATAAAAATGATCTAACTAACTCATTTTATCCACTTCTCTTAACTCCGTCACCAGGGCGGTAAAGCTTTTCATCAGTTCATTTATTATGCTTCGTTGTTTTTTTTCTTCGTCCGGCGAGCTAAAAAACTTGGCAGACAATAGTCTCTCCGCCTCTTTTAAATCTTGCGCGATGCTCATAAGTTGTTTTTTAATTCCCTCTTTTTTGAATTGACAAACAATTCTTTTCGCTTCCTGACCAAGAATGTCGTATCCAGTATCAGCGAACTCACTTCCTGCTAACAATCCAATCGCATTAAACTCTTCTGCCAAATCAGGCCGATCAGATTGAATAAGTCTTAGATTATCCTTGAAACTGTTTTCTCTGTCTTGATTTTTAGTATAGTATATAATAATTGATTTGTAAATATCCTGGAAATTTGACGGTAAATATTCTACAGGCAAATTTGAACTAGCATAATCTGCAAAATCAATATCAATAATCATCAAAGCCAACAGTCTTTGCAAAAATTGATTCCTTTTATCTGCCATTTTCTGGCTTTTTTCTACGCCATGACTATCCGTTTTATTCCTGACTTTGCCTTCTGACAGTATTTTCGCCAGAAATTCCCGCAAAATATTTTCCGCCACACCAAGTTTGTCTCCCAATTTTCTTATGTAAAAATCTTGTTCAATAGGATCTATGAGTTTTAAAATCATATTTAATAAGTTCTTGGCGACCTGCTTTTTGATATTAATATCATAGGCGTCATAATTTTGAAACTCAATCATAAAAAAATATTCCATCGCTGGTTTTGCCTCATTAACCAACTTTTTCCATAAAGCCTGGTCTTGGCGGGCAATATCATCAGGATCTTTGCCAATCTTTTTGTCTAGCGCAATAACCCTGACATTAGCCCCATTTTGCCATGCAATTTCAATACCTCTATTAACTGCCGTTATACCGGCGCTGTCAGCATCAAAACAAAATATAATATTATTGGTGTAGCGCTTCAATATTCTTACTTGCTCGCTTGTCAGGGCTGTTCCTGAAACTGCCACAACATTTTTGACTCCAGCCTGGCTTGAGGATATGACATCCATGTTGCCCTCAACAATAACAACCGCGTCCTTTTCTTTGATAAACTGTTTAGCCTTAGAAAGTCCATAGATTACTTCTGATTTATTGTAAATAAGCGTACTAGGGCTATTGATGTATTTTGCCATTTCATCGCTTTTCATGGTGCGACCCGTAAAAGCAATAATATTTCCATGATAGTCAGCTATCGGGAACATCAGCCTGGCGCGAAATCTGTCATAATACCTTCCATCGTTTTTTGACACAACAAGCCCGCTTTGTAAGATTTCCTGATTATTATATCCACTGCTTTGCAAATGCGAAGAAAGCGCGTTCCATGAATCTAGGGCGTATCCGAGCTGCCATTCTGTAATTGTCTTACTGTCGATCTTTCTTTTGTCTTGCAAATAATTATTAGCTTCCTTTCCAGTCTCTGTATTCAATAAATTGCCAACAAAAAAATCAAGCGCATCTTCGTGAATATTAATCAATCTTGTTTTTAAATTTGTAACTCTAGAATCCCGATACTTCAATTCAACTCCAGCCTTATTGGCGAGAATCTTTAGGGCTTCCGGAAATTCAATGTTCTCCATTTTTTGAATAAAAGTAAAAATATCACCTCCATCATTACAAGCGCCAAAACAGTGCCACATCTGCCTTTCGCGCGATACCATAAAAGACGGCGTCTTTTCTTCGTGAAAAGGACAAACCGCTTTCATATTTACTCCGGCTTGCTTTAGTGGGAAATATTCCTGAATAATATCTACTATATCAAGCTTAGCTTTTATCTCATCAACTTGTGATTGCATGTTGTTTATGTCTCTTTAAATTATTGCAATTTAAAATATTCCTCCAGCTCTTGACGACCAAATCCAATAAATTCAACCTCTGACTCGAGCTGTATACTGGTTTTTTTATAAACTGCCTGTCTTATTTTTTTAAACATGTTTAATACATTTTGAGCGCTTGCCGCGTTATTTGTATTCGCCAAAACTAATGGCTGACTGTCCCAAACCTTAACGCCATTTTCCACGAAACCCTTTAACCCACATACATCAAGAATATACGCAGTCGGTATTTTTATCAGACCATCTCCAGAAAATCTATTTTTTAATTCTTCCAGTTTTTTAACACTTTCTTTAGCACAATTTTTTTTCATCTTTTTATATAGTTCATCATAGGAGATCTCGGATAACACCAGATTCTTAAAAAATGAACCAGCACTGCCGATTTTTACCGGATCTGGCAACTTATTTTCTCTGATATATACAATAGATTCTCGCACCTGATGCAAATTCGGCTTTTGTATTTTTCTCTTTTCAAAATACCTTCTGACATCTGGATAATCAATCTTCGGCTTGCCATTCTTTACCAGTTTAATCAAAACATTTAGAATTACATAGCGTCTTTCAAAATTTTTAAAAATACTGTCGCGATAAACAAATTTACACTGTTTTTTGTTCAAAAACTTGATATGTCCATCCTTTTTATCAAAAACTTCTACTGCATGAACAACGTCAGATATTTCGCATCCATATGCCCCCGCGTTTTGTACAACAAGTCCACCAATCTTACCGGGTATCAGCGTCATATTTTCCAGCCCCCACCAATTTTTTTTAACTGCTCGTTCAACTATGCTATCCCAAATTTCACCAGCGCCAACCTTTAAGACAACCGCGCCAATATCTTCATTTAAAATATCAAACCCCTCTATCTTATTATATATAACAATACCATTAAATCCTTTGTCACTAATGAGCACATTACTCCCACCGGACAAGATAAAAATAGGTAAATTTTGCTCATTGGAAAATTGAATACCATGTTTAATATCCTCCGCTGTTTTGGCTTCTAAAAAATATCTTGCCGGCCCGCCAATTTTCATGGTTGTCAAATATTTAAGAGGATAGTTTTCTTTAATAATTAAATCAACCATAATAACTATGATAAGTGAATTCTTTCATTGAGTTTCCATGTTTTTATTTCAGCTGGACACTTCGGAAAATATACGCACGCTGATCCGACCAACCATCGGAGGATGCGAGATTCGAACTCGCGATCCCGCTAAGCGGAATACTTGCACTCCAAGCAAGCGCACTCGACCACTATGCGAATCCTCCAACGGTTGTCGGATGACGATCACTTATTTCTATCGCATCATAACACCATCCAGTTTATCCAATTTATATGAATTAGTCAAAAAAAATTAAAAATGTTTGCCATTTGAAAATTGAAAGTTAGCCTGTTTAAAACTTATAAAATAGACAGGACGGCAAATATTATATATGATTAAAAACAATGACACAAAACTAACTATGCCTAAATTTGAAAAATATCAACAGTCTGTCAGATTTCTTGAATCTCTTTCAAATCTGCCAATACTAGATTATATGCGTAGCCAACGCAGATCATCTTTTTATTTAAAACGCACCGCTACTTTGGTGCGAAAATTGAATATTAATCTAACGCAGTTTAAATTTATTCATATTGCCGGCACGTCTGGCAAGGGATCAACTGTCTCAATGGTCCACCAATCTCTATTGGCGGCTGGCAAAAAAGTCGGCTCATTTTATTCTCCCCATCCAACTACTTCCGTTGAAAGAATAAAAGTTGGTAAAAAATACATCCAGTACAATGCTTTTGCCAAATTACTTGATAAAATCAAACCAATTATGGATCAGGTGGCGCTAGACGACAGGCTCGGTGGCGCCCCAAGCTATTTTGAAATTTTTTTCGCAATAGCGTTGCTTTATTTCGAAGAAAAAAAATGCGAATACGTTATTCTTGAAGTCGGATGCGGCGGAGCGTTTGACGCCACCAATATCATACCAAGACCGCTTGTAACGGCTATCACAAATATCGGACTTGACCATACTGAAATTCTGGGCGCGACTTTAGCGGCTATAGCCAAAACAAAGTCTGGCATCATAAAATCAGGTTCTGTCTTTATGACAACTGAAAAACGTCTGGCAATCACGTCTATTTTCAAAAAAATTTGCAGTCAAAGACAAGCTGTTTTTGTCTCATTACCAATAAAAACAACTGATACACATGCGGCAAATTCTTTGTTAGCCGCTGAAATTTCAAGATATCTGGGCATAGATAAAAAGCATATTAAAATAGGAATTAAGAATTCTCCTCTTCCGTGCCGTTTTGAAATTATGCAAAAAAATCCAACCGTAGTTTTGGATGGCGCGCATAATTCTGATAAAATGAAATCAACTGTTGGCAAGTTAAAAAAATTAAACTTCGGGAGATTGTTTCTAATTATCACATTGAATAAGAATAAAGACGCCAGAAAAATAATCACCTACCTGAACAAACAGCTTCCACGACAAACAAATGTCTATATAACACGCCACTTGATAGCTGAGCGCACTTGCCAGAATACCAAATTAATGTATAATCTATTCAAAAATTCAAAGAATATTAAAAAACGAATATATATTGATCCATGGCAAGCCTTAAATTCTGCCATAAAAGAAGCCACCAAAGATGATTTGATTCTAGTCACTGGATCATTTTTTTTGGCTGGTGAACTTAGAAAAAAATGGATCACCGAAAAAAAAATATTACAATTATGCTAAAAAATTAATATTAAAAATTAAATTACTCGTTGACGTTGCGCAAATAACATGTTTATTTACATTTTGCGCAATATGAGTGACTAATTATTATTTATGAAAAATCTAGTCATTGTTGAGTCTCCAACAAAAGCCAAAACTATTGCTAAATTCCTTAATAAAGATTTTAAAATAACATCATCTTACGGCCATTTGCGCGACCTGCCAGTCAAATCACTTGGAATTGATATAGAACATGATTTTAAGCCGAAATATGTTGTCGCAAAAGATAAAAAAGCTATTGTTGATGAACTAAAAAAATTGGCGAAAAAAGCAGATACTATTTATTTTGCGACTGATGAGGATCGCGAAGGCGAAGCAATCTCATGGCATCTCGTCTATCTCCTGGGCAATGGCAAAGCAAAAATTAACTATCAAAGAATTGCTTTCCATGAAATTACCAAAAACGCTGTCCTGGATGCGATAAAACACCCACGCATGATTGATGAAAACTTGGTTGATGCCCAGCAAGCCAGACGCGTGCTTGATCGACTGGTTGGTTACAAACTCTCACCTTTTCTATGGAAAAAAGTTGCTCGCGGACTTTCAGCCGGCCGCGTGCAATCAGTCGCAGTACGCTTGATCATTGAACGCGAGCGTGAAATACAAAAATTTCAAAGCCAGGAATATTGGGGTCTTGATGCTATTTTAGGGGCAAATAATAAAGATTTTATCGCGTCTCTCAATAAATTTGGCGGTGAAAAACTTGAAAAGCTCGTCATAAAAAATAAGCAGGAAATGGATAATATCTTGAAAAATCTTGATACGGCAAAATATGTTGTTGATAAGATAACAAAAAAACAGATTAGTAAAAAATCACCAGCGCCATTCATGACTTCAACACTGCAACAAGACGCACACAACAAACTTGGTTTTTCGTCAAGACAAACAATGTATATTGCGCAAAATTTATACGAGGGCGTTAAAATCGGCGAAGAACAAATTGGCCTCATTACATATATGAGGACCGACTCGCTTAATCTATCAGAAACATTTCTGGCTAACGCCCGTGATTTTATATCACAAAAATTCGGCCATGAATATTTGCCGGAAAAACCAGTCCAATATAAAACAAAAGCAAAAACGGCCCAAGAAGCGCATGAGGCTATTCGTCCAACTGACGCGTCACAAAATCCCGAAGAAATAGAAAAATACCTTGACGACAAACAATATAAATTATACAAACTCATATGGCAAAGAGCTATATCCTGTCAAATGAAACCGGCTATATTAGACAGTACTATAGTAGACATCAGGGCAAGAGACGCTGTTTTCCGCTCCACAGGCTCTATTATAAAATTTGACGGGTTTCTAAAAATCTACCATGGCAATACCAAAGAAAATATCCTGCCAGACATGAAAGAAAAAGAAGAGCTACAACTCAAAAAACTGGATCCAAAACAGCACTTTACTGAACCACCCGCAAGATACAATGATGCCAGTTTGATAAAAAAAATGGAAGAACTCGGCATCGGCAGACCGTCAACTTATGCGCCAACTATTTCGACCATCCAAGCGAGAAATTATATTAAAAGAGAAGCTGGGCGTTTTGCTCCACAGGAAATCGCTTTCATGGTAAGCGATCTGCTAAGCGAACACTTCCCTAAAATAGTTGACTACCAATTCACTGCCAATATGGAAAACAATCTTGACGAGATTGCTAATGGTGGAAAAAAATGGATACCCGTTATAGAAGAATTCTATGAATCTTTCAATAAAAATCTAACAAAAAAATATATGGAAATAAAAAAGGAAGATATTACCAACGATGAGACTGATGAAAAATGCGAGAAATGCGGCGCATCTATGACAATAAAAACAGGACGCTTCGGCAAATTCCTTGCCTGTTCCAAATTCCCAGCATGCAAAAATACAAAACCTCTAACCAATAAAGGCCCGGCTAACGGGAACAAAAACGCTAATGACAACCAAGTAAAAACAGAGTCAATTGTAACAGATCTGAAATGCGAAAAATGCGGCGCTTCAATGTTAATCCGCCAAGGAAGGTTTGGCCAATTCTACGCTTGCTCCGCTTTTCCAAAATGTAAAAATACAAAAGCCCTGGACCAAGACACCGGCGTTCTGTGTCCGCAATGCAATAAGGGCAAAATTGTAATTAAAAAAACAAAATCCAAAAAAACTTTTTATGCATGCGACCAATATCCTCAATGTAGGTTTGCCCTATGGTCGCGTCCTACAGGAAAAAAATGCGAAAAATGTGGCTCGCCCATAATAAACGCCGGGAAAAACGAAGAAAAATGCTCAAATAAGGATTGCGGACAAACTAATCAATAAATAAAAAACATGACAATTGAAAGAATACTTGAACTTATATCAAAAAAACATCCTGAAACTGATCTTACTATCGTAAAACTGGCTTTTGAATTTGCAAAAGAAGCCCACAAAGGGCAAAAAAGGCAAAGCGGCGAAGACTATATCCAACATATTTTAGAAACCACATACAAACTGGCAGAAATGAATATTGATATACCAACTATCATCGCCGGCCTGTTGCACGATGTGCCTGAAGAAACGAAATTTACTCTTGATGAAATTAAAAAAAATTTTGGCCGCGAAGTCGCATCTTTGGTTGAAGGCATTACGAAAGTCGGCTCCATCAAGTACCGCGGGCTTGAAAGATACGCCGAAAACTTGAGAAAAATGTTTGTCGCGATAGCAGAAGATGTGCGCGTAGTTTTCATCAAATTCGCAGATAGAATCCACAATCTAAAAACTCTTTACGCTCTGCGGCCTGTGAAACAACAGAGAATCGCGAAAGAATCTTTGGAAATATACGCACCAATTGCTAACCGTCTTGGAATGTCAGAGTTACAAAATGAGCTGGAAGATCTGGCTTTCCCATATGTTTATCCGGAGGAATATAAATGGGTGATTAAAATCTCAAAAAAGAAATACGAAGAACGTCGAGGAGATGCAAATAAAATTATAAAAAAAGTATGGCAAAAAATGTCTGAAATAAATCTTGTACCGCTGAGTGTCTATGGTAGAGCCAAGCGTTATTATTCCTTATACAATAAACTCCTGCGCAAAGATATGGATATTGATAGAATATATGATTTGGTGGCATTAAGAATTATTACTAAAAACGCTGATGAATGCTACCGAGTTCTCGGCGCTATCCACTCTTTTTGGAAACCAGTAAGCGGCCGCGTCAAAGACTATATCGCTCAGCCAAAACCAAATGGTTATCAGTCGTTGCATACAACCGTTTATTGTGATGATAAAATTGTTGAATTTCAAATTAAAACTAAAGAAATGGATGAGGAAGCTGAATGGGGGATCGCGGCTCATTGGGCGTTTAAATCGGCATCAAACAAAAATGCGACCAGGATTCCAATTGATCCTGAAAAATTAAAATGGATAAAAGGATTGCTCAACCAGAGAGAAAAAATACAAATGCCCGAGGAATATCTGGAAAAATTAAAGATTGACTTTTTTAAACATCGCATATTTGTTTTCACTCCAAAGGGGGATGTTATAGATCTGCCAGAAAATGCTACGCCTATAGATTTTGCCTATCATATCCATACATATATCGGTAGCCATGCCATCGGCGCGAAAATAAATACAAAAATGGCGACTCTTGACGCTTCTCTAAAAAATGGCGACATGATAGAAATTTTAATTGATAAAAAAAGAGCAAAACCCTCGGAGGAGTGGCTCTTCACGACGCAAACGCACCTGGCTAAAGACAAAATAAAACAAGCCCTAAAAGAAAACCGTATTGGAATATTCAGATTGTTTAACAGATAGTATTCTCAAAATACGAAAAAATAATCTCTAAAAAAGTTCCGTTTACTAAATTTTCAACTGTTGCATTAAAATTGATCATGTAATTTCGGATTTGTAATTTACTAAAAACGCATCCTAAGTCTTATTTCAAAATATTTTCCACTATTCCACGAAGTTCTTCATCAGAATAGTATTCTATTTCAACTAATCCTCCCGCCTCTCCTCTTTTTCTTATAGATACCCTCGTCCCTAAAATTTGCTGCAACTTGTTTTCCCAATTCTTTATCTGCGGATCTTTTTTTACCGTTCGCATATGCGGTCTGATTCTTAATTTTCTGACTTCTTGCTCAATATCTTTCACTGTTAGATTGCCAGAATGTGTTTTATTAAAAATTTTTTTTTGCTCAATTTCCGAAACTCCGAGCATAAGTTTTGCTTGGCCTTCAGAAATTTTTCCATCAACAACTGCTAATTGAATATCTTCGGACAAATTCAAAAGCCTTAAACTATTATTCAATGTGCTACGCGCAATACCAAGTCTTTTAGCCGCGACTTCTTGGGTTAGGCTAAAATTATCAATCAACTGTTTATACGCTGCGGCTTTTTCCATTGGATTTAGATCTTCCCTCTGCACGTTTTCTACCAAAGACAACTCTAGCTTTTCCAGCTCCCTGGCTGTTCTTACAATAACCGGCACTAAATTCAAATTCAAGGCGATCGCCGCGCGCAATCTTCTCTCTCCAGCCACGAGTTCATACTTGCCTCCCATAGTTTGAGTTACTATCAATGGTTGAATAATACCATATTGACGAATTGAGTTTTCCAGATTTTCGAGTTCTGTTTCTTTAAATTTCTTTCTCGGCTGATATGGATTTGTATGGATTTTGCTAGGTGGAATATGTAAAATTTGATTTAATACGCCAGCCTTGGTCTTCAAAAAATAGCTGGCTTCGGCGACCGGGCCAATGGCAACACTATTTTTTTGCTCTCGATTCGGAATCAACGAACTTAAACCCCTTCCAAGAGTTCTTGTCTGTGATTGATTGTTGTAGAGAGAATGGCTCATAGAGCTTATCTTTATATACTACTGACGACAAAACAATAACGCGTAAAATAAAAATGTAAGTTTAAAATATTAAAATGTTTCCAGCGTAATTATCTCTTTTGCTAATTTTTCATAAGCCTTGGCTCCTTTTGACTTCTTGTCATATGAAAGGATTGACCTTCTGTGCGATGGGGCTTCAGCCAAGCGAATATTCCTTGGAATTACAGTGCGAAAAATTCTGTTTGGAAAATATCTATAAAGCTCATCAAAAACTTCCTCTGTCAGCTTGTGTCTATCATCATACATAGTCATAAGCGCGCCGAGAATTTTGAGCTTTGGTTTCATATTGTCTCTAATCAGATTGATGGTATTAAGAAGCTGCCCTAAACCTTCAAGCGCGTAATACTCACACTGCACTGGTATTAATATCTCGTCAGCGGCAACAAGCCCGTTGATTGTTAAAATCCCAAGTGATGGCGGTGAATCTATGACAATATAATCATATTCGTTTTTTACATCATTGATTATATTATACAACTTAAACTCCCTATCGTCATAAGGCACAAGCTCAATATTTGCCGCTGCTAAACTCTGATTTGACGGCGCCAGCTTCAAGCCTTCATGCACGGTCGGACGTATAATATCGCGTAAACTATAATGTCCAATAATCACGCCATAAAGACTTTCTACCATACTCTCGTGGTCTATTCCAAGTCCTGATGATGCGTTAGCCTGCGGATCAAGATCTATAAGCAAAACAGACTTGCCGTGATATGCCAAATAAGTCGCCAAATTAACAGCCGTGGTTGTTTTCCCAACTCCGCCTTTTTGATTAACAATAGAAATTACGCGGGACATAAATAACTGTTAATTGATCTTCCGGTTTTAAAAAATTTAAAAATATCTAGCTTTAAGCGCATTTTCCGCAGCATCCATTTGCGCTTCCTGTTTTGAAGTTCCAACCCCTTTTGCTATCAATTCGTCCTCAAGATAAATACCAATCACAAACTTTTTATTATGATCGGGACCGCTTTCTTCAAGCACTTGATAACTTGGCGTTATTCCAACCTTTTCTTGTGATAATTCTTGAAAATTTGATTTCGGGTCAACATACAGTTTCTTTTCTATAATGCGCGGCAGTTTTGATAAAAGATTCTTGGTTATAAATTTGCTAGCCACTTCAAAACCCTGGTCAAGATAAATAGCCCCAATCAATGCTTCCATGGCATTTGCAAGAATATATCCTCTTGCTTTCGGGTTGCTATCCTTGGCTTCTCCTTTTGATAAATATAAATAATCATACAAGCCCATTTCTTCAGCCGTTTCGGAAAGCATTTTAGAATTGACAAGCGCGGCTCGCCAATTTGTCAGCTCTCCTTCAGGATTAGGATAATTGAGATATAAATGTCTTGTGACAATGAGCTCTAAAACAGCATCACCTAAAAATTCTAGCCTTTCATTGTGCCCCAAATGGAAATTGGCGTGCTCATTAATATATGATCGATGCACAATGGCTTCTTCTAATAATTCTTTACGATTGAAAACTACTTTAATGATTTTTTCAAGTTTATTTAATTCCTTTGGCATAAAAATTCTTTCTTAATATATCTTTTCATTATTCTTGAGTCAATTTGAGTCTTTTGAAACCTAAACTGGCTACAGAATAAATAAAGAATAAGATATATCTTTTAATTTCTAAATGAAAATTCTTAATTCAAAATTTATTTGATTTTAAATTGATATAATGTTATTTTTTTGATCATTATTCATCTTGTTTTTTATTTTTTCGGGCGTAATAATATCATCTTCTTCGGTTTCAATATCTCGGAAAATAGCTCCGAGCACTCCATTTATAAATTTTCCCGAAGATTCTCCTCCGTACGCTTTGGCGATTTCTATTGACTCATTGATAACAACCTTCGGGGGTACTTCGCGCAAGAATAAAAGCTCATAAATTCCAAGACGCAAAATATTCCTATCAATAACTGTTATTTTATCAATTGGCCAATCTGGCGCATATTTGACTATATTTTCATCAATTGCCGCCATATTCTTTGTCACCCCGCGCACAAGATTCTCAACGAAAGCAAAATCTTCTAGCCCCGGGGCAAAATCACGCAAATTCCTCTCGTTCACTTCTTGGAGTTTCTGCGATCTATTATTAAAATCCCACTCAAAAAGCGTCTGCATAGCAATAGTGCGCGATAGATGACGATTAGACATAATATAAAAATTTTCAATTTTAGAACTTCAATATTTGGCTTATTTTTTAGTTAAAATCTGGAATAGTGTATTTACCACACGCACCTCCTCGCTTGCTGTGTCAGGCAATATAACTCGCTGATTGCTCGATTTTGTCTCAAACTGCATCCAAATAATAAAATTAAATTATTTATTCTTCTTGTCTTCTTTAATTTTCTTTTTTCTGAATTTCTTTGGCACCCTTATTTTGACAGCTTCTCTGCCTTTGTATGTACCACAGAATAAGCAAGCCCTGTGCGATATACTTGGTTTTTTACATTTAGGACAAATTATTTGGCTGATGCTCTTTAATTTTTTTGACGCGCGCCTAACGTTTTTTCTTGAGCTTGTGTGCTTTTGCGTTGGTGTTGACATAAATATTAAACAAATTGTTAATTTCAATACCAAAATAGCATATATATCATTTTAATCTTTTTACAAATTAATTATGAATATAGCCAAATTATTAAATTGTATCAGGCCTATTATCACTACCTGATTATCTTGTCAATTATCCCATATTTTCTGGCTTCTTCCGTGTCCATAAAATAGTCCCTATCAGTATCTTCATCAATTTTAACTAAGCTTTGTCCGGTGTGCTTGGACAAAATTTTATTTAATTTGTCCTTAATCTTTAAAATGTGCTCCGCTCTGATTTTAATATCAGTAGCTTGGCCTTCTGCGCCGCCCATTACCTGATGAAGCATAATTTCAGAATTTGGCAAAGCAAATCTTTTGCCTTTTTCTCCTGAAGCCAAAAGCACAGCCCCCATGCTGCCTGCCAGACCAATACAGATTGTAATCACATCCGGTTTAATATATTGCATAGTATCATAAACCGCCATTCCAGCAGTAACTGATCCGCCTGGTGAATTGATATAAATCTTTATGTCTTTCTCTTTGTTTTGCGATTCCAAAAACAATAACTGGGCAATTATGGTATTTGCTAAATTATCATTGATCGGATCGCCAAGAAATATAATACGCTCTTTCAAAAGCCTTGAATAAATATCATACGCCCGCTCGCCATAATTTGATTTTTCTATAACCGTTGGAATGAGAAACATAATGATAAAATTTTATAATCTTTAATTTTAAAAATTGTAATATCTATTTAAAATTAAAAACTACGAAATTTTTAAACTACTTGCCAATAATTGCCCACCTTTTCCAATCTACCTCTAATGCTGAATCCAGCCGCTTTCTGATGCCCTCCTCCTTGAAAAAATCTGGCAAATTTTAGAACATTAATTCCTTTCTGAATGCCTCTCAAACTGACTCTTATTTTGCCATCATTTTTTTCTTTCAAAATCATAGCTATTGAAACATCACCAAGATTGTTAAAAAAATTGCTAACGCCATCAAGCGATTCCTTGCCAGATGTTTGTATATCATCTTCCAAGAGTACGCTATAAGCTATATTCAGCTTATCATTTTTTACCAATCTTGATAATACGCGGCCCCATATCTTGAGGATTGCTTGATTTTTATCATGAAAAACCTGCTTTATTATATTATTATACCTGCCGCTGCGTCCGATGAGCTCTGCTGCCACTTCAAATGCTTCCGCATTGGTAGCATCATTTGTGAAATTACTCGTATCCGTCAAAATTCCAAGCAAGATGCCGGTGGCCGCTTCTTTGGTTATGTTTTTTTTCGTGACCACAAATAATTTGTACAATATAATTGAAGTTGAAGCCGCGTAAACATCCACAAGATTAAATTCACCGTAATTTTCATTTCCAAGATGATGATCCATTGTAATGAGTCTAGTCTTGCATAAACAACAAGACTCATTCATAAAATAATTTTTGATGCCTATATAATCAAGGCTAGAACAGTCAAGCACGATTGCTAGATCAAAATTATTCTTCTCCAAGCTCTTCTCGTCTGTTGTCATTTTATAAGAATTTTTAAAAAATGGAAAACTCTCCTGTATGCCGTTATCAACAAAAATAGTATGTTGCTTGCCTTTGATATACAAATATTCCATCATTGCAACAAGCGATCCAACGGCATCGCCATCGGGATACTGGTGCGTTACGACCAAAATATTGGCTGACTTGTCAATGTATTCTCCAATTCTTAAATATTTATTTTTTTGATCATCAGATAAAATCATATCATGCCAGTCTAACAATAATACTAAATCGTGTCAATGCGCATATAAATAAATTCAATCTTTCGCTTGCTTGCCAAATGTTTAAGATGATACTGCAGACTTATTATTAATCTCTTCCTCGTGATAAAACTCTATGATATCACCTTGCCGCGCTTCCACGTTGCCTGCTATTTTTACTCCGCATTGCTGGCTCAAATCAACCTCTTTAACTTTTTCTTTCCCTGATTCTATTTCAATGGCTTTTGTTTCACCTAAGATCTCATTTCCCCTGATGATGCGGCAAAGAGAATTGCTTATAATTTTCCCCTCTATAACTTCACCGCCGACAATTTGAATTTTTTTTTCAGTCCTAAAAATTACTAATATTTTTAATTTACCAATCAAAAATTGAACTTTTTTAATTCCACGAATCCTGTCAGCTTCTTTTTTGAGCATATTCAACAAATCATAAATGACTGTAAACAGCCTTATGTCAATATTAGCGCTGGCTGCCAAATTGCCAGCCTCCCGCGACACTCCAACACCAAAACCAATCAGATACGCATCCTGGCCCGCGGCTTGTTCAACGTCTTTTTCAGTAATATTCCCCAGCCCCCGCTTGACTATCTGAATATTAATATCTTCGTCTTCGTTCTTTATTTTTTCAAGAGATTCAAGAATAGCTCCAATTGAACCCAAAACATCAGCCTTAAGAATAATTTTTATATTCTTCCGTTCCTCAGAATGATCGTCTTCCACTTGTTTTTTGGTCTGCCCCGATAGCGCCCGCCCTGATTGATAGTTTCTTTTGTCTTTGGATCGCTTACTTTGCCTAATTTCTCTCTTGTCTTGAATAACATGGAGAATATCTCCAACTTGAGGAACGTTCTTTAATCCAAGTATGCTAATGGGCATTGAAGGCACAGCTTCAGAAACTTTTTCTCCTTTCCAATTTTTCATAACTCTCACTTTGCTCAAAAAATCGCCAATACGGACATAGTCGCCTAATTTCAAGGTGCCATTCTGTATCAAAACAGTGGCAACCGGACCTTGACCTATGTCAATATTAGACTCAATAATGGTGCCCAACGCTTTGTCTTTCGGATTTGCTACTATTTCATCCTGGTGCATATCGGCTACTAAAAAAAGGGTATCCAAAAGATCTGATATGTTAATCTTCTCTTTTGCTGAGATTGGAACTGTAATAGTCTTGCCGCCCCAATCTTCCGGTGTTAAATCGATGTTTGCTAAGTCGCTCTTAATCTTTTCCACATTTGCCTCCGGTTTATCTATCTTATTGATAGCGACAATAAAAGGCAGTTCGGCCTGTTTGATATGCGAGATGGCTTCAATGGTCTGCGGCCGGACCCCATCGTCCGCTGCAACAACCAAAATAGCAATATCAGCAACTTGCGCTCCCCGTGACCTCATTGCTGAAAAAGCCTCATGGCCTGGAGTATCTATAAATGTGAGAGATCTGCTATCTTTATCAACTTGATAGGCGCCAATGTGCTGTGTAATACCCCCGGCTTCGCTGTCAACTATGTTTGTCTCGCGGACAGCATCTAGCAATTTTGTTTTTCCGTGGTCAACATGTCCCATGACTACGATAACTGGAGGGCGAGCAATGCCATTGATTCTCACCTCCTTTAAAATTTTTTTAGTGCTGTCGTCTATATTATGATCAAAATACTCTTCTGATCTACTAGCTATAAATCCCATATCTTCCGCGATAATGGCTGCTGTTTCAAAATCAATATCCTGATTTATAGAAGCCATAACACCGTTATGCATCAACTCCGCTATGAGGACAGTGACTGGCAATCCCATTCTCTTGGCCAACTCTTTGACCATTATTTTTTCTGGAATTTTAATTGATTTCGTCTGTGCATTTTCCTCGCTTTTTTCTTTTCTGCCAATAAAAACAGCGCTGGCCGCGTTAGTTTCTACTTTTCCATCTAAATATTTCTCCCTGGTTTTTGAATCTGACAATTTGTCTATAATAACTTGCGCCATTTTCTGATCAATTTTAATAGCTTTTGCACCAATATCAAAACCAAGCTGTGGTATTATTTGCCGCAACTTGCTAGGAGTAATCCCTAATCGTCTGGCAAGCTCTGTAACATTCATATGAATATTATCATATCGCAAAATTTGGGTTGCGTCAAACAAGATTTTCTCCTTGACACATTATGTAGACTAATATATATTGATTTAATATTCTTTGTTCGCCATGCCAATTTGTTTTATATTTTATATTTTAAAAGATGGCCCTAGATATCCACCAGCAAATTAGAGAGTTGATAAAAAAATCAAAAAATATTCTTGTTACTACGTCAGCGAAAGACCCTGGTGATGGGGTATGTTCGGCTCTGGCATTTTTACAAATGCTGGAAAAAATGAATAAACCGGCTGATGCGGTATTATCAAGCACGGCACTCAAAAAACTTGGTTTTCTACCAGGGAGCGACAAAGCCAAAACCGCAGCATCTTCCTTGAAAAAATTTACTATCTCGCTGGATATCAGCAACAATAAAATCCACGAATTCAGTTATGACATCAAAGACAATAAACTGAACATTTTTATCACTCCCGAGAAAAATGATTTTACAAGAGAGAATATTACATGTGATACAAGCGGTTTTAAATATGATTTAATTATTGTAATTGGCTCTCCGGATTTTGAATCTCTTGGCAATATATACGCAAATAATACAGACTTTTTTTATTCGACCGCCGTGATAAATATTGATACGGATCCGGCCAATGAATATTTCGGACAAATAAATCTGGTCGATTTGAACGCTGTTTCTCCAGCTGAAATTATCTTTAATCTGATGCGCACCATTGATATTAAACTTCTTGATTATAACGCGGCCACTCAATTACTAGCTGGTATTATAATCAAAACTAAAAGCTTCAAAGACTCGCGCACAACACCAAAATCTTTCGCCATCGCGGCTGAACTGATTAAAATTGGCGCCGCAAGAGATGTAATTATAAGCAATCTTTATGGCAATAAAAAATTAACGACACTCAATCTATGGGGGCGTGTACTCGCCAGACTGAAGCAAGATTCCCTCTATAAAATGGCCTGGTCAATGGTCAGCCAAACTGATTTTGAAAAAGCTGGCGCCAGAGAAGATGATCTTCAGGGCGTTGTCGAAGAACTTTTGTCCAGCACACCGAATATTGAGATAGTGCTCATCCTCTATGAAACCACGTCAGGCCAAATAGCCGCGGAATTGCATACTTCGCAAAACTATAACGCGCTTGAATTAGCGCGCGCGTTTGATCCGCTTGGCATTAAATCACGCGCTGATTTTTTCCTGGAAACCGATAAACTGCTGGCAGCCGAAGAAATCGCCATCAACCAGATACGCAAACGTATCAAGATTGATTAGCGGGAAGGAATGATATATAATTCAAATCAAGGTCGGTTTTCGCGCCCATAGCTCAGCGGTTAGAGCACTTGACTTATAATCAAGGGGTCGATGGTTCAAATCCATCTGGGCGCACCAAATTGGACT
>PEXX01000017.1 GCA_002778965.1 Candidatus Kuenenbacteria bacterium CG08_land_8_20_14_0_20_37_23
TGTGGATTCTGCCATCACATGGATTAACCAGCTTCGGCAGGCTGTCAGTATATGTGCTTTTGAGTTTTGACAGCTCTCTGTGATTTTCAATCAAATCAACGATCGGATGTGTTCCTTTGAGCTTTTCAAGCTCGCCCACCGCTGTTGACACTCCGGATTTGGTGCGTCCAAGCCCGTTAGTTGGAATATTCAATTTATCAAACAATATTTTTTTGAGTTGCAATGGCGAACGTAGATTGAATTCTCTGCCAGCGATTGCAAACACCTTTTTTTCTGTTTTTTTTATTTCATCTCCTAATTCTTTGCTCATTGCTTGCAAGAATTTTTCATCAATTGCCACGCCGTTTTTTTCCATACGCGCCAGGACATTGATTAACGGATTCTCTATTTTTTCCATTAGCTCTAGCAGGTGGTTTTTCTCCAGCAGTTTTTTGAGCACCTGGTACATCCGCCAGGTATAATCCGCGTCTTCAGCCGCATAATCAGCTACTCTTTTAATATCCACCTTGTTTAGGCTGGTTTGCGTTTTGCCTTTGCCGATTAGCGCTGTAATTGGCGTCATCTCATATTTGAATTCTATGAAAACAACGGTGTCCAGCTTGTGCTGTCTTGAGCCCGGATTTAAAAGATACGAAGCTAACATAGTATCAAATTCCACTCCGTTGAGTTCAAAATCAGCCTCGCCAAGCACCTCCAGATCAAATTTTATATTATGCCCGATTTTTTTTATATTTTTGTCGGCCAGTATTTTTTTTAGTTGTGGCATTTGGCGTTGGAAATTATATGCTTTTTGTTTTTTGTTGACGGCGCCTTGTATTTTTATCGGCAGATAATATGCTTCTCCGGTTTTCCATGAAAAACTCATTCCAATGAGCTTATCTTTAAATGGATCCAATCCGTCAGTTTCAGTATCTATTGCAAATTCTTTCTGCTTGGTTAATTTTTCAATGAAATTATTAAATTTATTCTCATTATTTATGAGTACATACCCAGGGCGTATCGCAAAGTCCTCTAATTGATTTTGGTGTTTGTCAAACAATGATGGTTGTCCTTTCGTGATTGTCTTTTCCGCATGAGGAATACGCGCGATTAATGATTTAAAATTCCACCGTTGAAAAAGATCAATAACTTTTTCCGCGTCAAACGGCTGGACTTTACATTGTTCAAGCTTGAAATCAATTTTTACATTCTTGACTATGGTTGCCAGTTTCTTTGATAAAAATGCCTGTTCTTTGCCATTTTTTAATTTTTCAAAAATACCTTTTTTAATATTTTTTTTATCCAATAAATTTTTTAATTCTTCGTCTTTGAGCATCTTGATCCGGTCAATAAATTTATACAATTCTTCCAGTGATCCGAATGTTTTAATTAGCTCGGTGGCGGTTTTTTCGCCAACGCCATTTACTCCAGGTATATTGTCCGATTGGTCTCCGCGCAAAGCTTTGTAATCGACAACTTGGTCAGCTCTAAAACCATATTTTTCAATTACTCCTTGTTTATCATAAATCACAGTGTCAGCTATGCCCTTGCGCAAAGTATATACTTTGGTATTTTCGTCTATAAGCTGTAAGGCGTCCATATCGCCCGTGACAATCAAACTCTCAATGTTCTTGATTTTTTTTGCTAAAGTTCCGATTAAGTCATCCGCTTCATATCCAGCTTGCTCAAATATTCGCATATTGAATGCTCTAACCAACTGGCGCACAAAATTCATTTGGTTGTATAATTCCTGCGGGCCTTTTTCTCTTTGTGCCTTATAATCCGCGTATATCTCATTGCGAAATGTTTTTTTAGCAACATCAAAACACACCGCAATATAGTCCGGTTTTATATCTTGCAAAATTTTTAGCAGTATGTTGGCAAAGCCATACACCGCGTTGACGAGCACGCCGTCTTTATTCTGCAATGGCGGTAGCGCATGAAACGCTCGGTGTATAATTGCATTAGCATCAATAATAGCGAATTTAGATTTTTTCATGTGTTTTTATTCTATCATTTTTGCCGTAAAAAATAAACCACCCCGATTTTACGTCTTGGATGGTTTAAAAATAATTTGGAGGTCACGGTGGGAGTCGAACCCACGAATAACAGTTTTGCAAACTGCCGCCTTGGACCACTTGGCTACGTGACCGTTAGAATTTATCCATACTCCAATATTAAGCCATTGAGCGTAGAGCCCGCACTCTCTCTTCAATGGGCGGATGGGTGGAAAAAAGTTTCTTAAATCCGGTTCCAGCCTTAGCGCCGAAAGGACTTGAGATAAAAAGATGTGCGGTTGCATTTGAAGCTCTCTTTAAAGGTATGGCTTGCGCCGAAATTTTTTCAAGCGCTCTGGCCAGTCCCTCGGGGTATCTGGTCAGAAGTGCGCCAGAGGCATCGGCCAAAAATTCTCTTTTGCGCGAAATGGCCAGTTTTATCAATTCAGCGATTAGCGGGGAGAGAACTAGAAGAACAACGCCCGCGAGCATCAGAATTACGCCGATTTGCCCTCCGGAATTTTTGCCGCTAGACCTTCTGCCGCCGCCATACCATCTTATTCTTATAAACCAATCTGACAAAATGACAATTATACCAACTAGTACAACCACGATCATCATCAGACGAATATCATAGTTTTTAATGTGTGATAATTCATGAGCAATTACACCTTCTAGTTCTTCATTTTTCAGCCTGTCTATTATGCCTTGTGTCAAGGCGATTGAGGCATGCCCCGGATCCCTGCCCGTAGCAAAAGCGTTCATTGAATTGTCCGGGATAATATATATTTTTGGCATTGGCGCGCCGGCTGTAATACATAAATTCTCGACCATTCTATAAACATATGGGTTATCGGTTGTTTTCAATGGTCCTTTGGCGCCAGTTGACATCAGAGCTACTTTATCTCCGGAAAAATAACTAACGCTGGCCATTATGAGTGAAATAATAATAGCAATGACAATCGGTCCATAACCATATTCAGGATAAACTCGTATAAACACCCAACCCAAAAAGGTGATAAATACCATAAATATTATTATAAAGAGTACTGTTTTTCTTTTGTTGACATCTATTTGGGAGTACATGTAGGTTTGTAAAAACGTACTGATATTTTATTTATCTCAGCTAATGTATCTGTGTATGAGAAGTCCCGCGTCGTTTAAAACGATTAATTCGTGGAACTTCCAACACAGTTAGTTTATCAAATTAAATGTTGCATTGGCAAATAGCGGGATTTGGGTTAAAAAATTTTTTACTCAATATTATTTTATATAGGAGTGAGCTAAATATGCTGTGTTAGCCGACCAGAGCGGAACGCAATGAAGCTAGAGCGCAGCGTGGTGCGACTGAAGGGAGCAAGTTGAGAAATCATTTAATCTACCCCAGCCCATACTCTTATGATAACAATTTTTAGCCAAAATTAGTAGAAACAATTCCCCGACTCCTCAAATATTTGACATTTTGCTCTAATGTTCAAATTGCGCGCTAACCCGTCTCTTTGGTCATCAAACGCTTGTGCTTTTCCACTAGCCCGATAATTTCTTGGGCAATATAGTTCGGCCGTGCGATCTGTTCAAAAATGATGACTTTTTCCGCGCCGGCTGTCTGAATATGCACTTCGCCATAATTTAAAAAAGTTGAGAGTATGCCCTTTTGTTGCGCTACCACGTCTTGAATGCGAAAAAGTTTGTTTTCCGCCACCACGCGATGGAAAAGACCCAGCTGCTCAATATTAATAATGCGCCGATTTGTAACGATCCAGATATCCAGAAAATAATCCAAAAAGGAATGATAAAACATCAGCCACCAGAAAAGATAAAAAGTGAAAACCAGCAAATTTAAAAAAATAAGCGCAATGGCGTTTTGCAAAAGATCAACAAATTCCCGTCTAATAAAAAAATAGGCAATCAATGGGATGAACGCCAAAAAAAGATAAGCTAGAATAATGCCTGCCAATACACACCAGTGGCGATGAAGAAAAAAGATTATTTTTTCATTTGGTTCGCGGTGAGGGAGATATTTTAGACGAAACATAATGGTAAAAACACAAGAAGCAAGAAAGAATAAAAACAGTATTATTATTAAAATAATTTGATGGCTGCACTCCAATCAACTGTGGCTATGTAGAGATAGGAAGCAATTAAAATCAGAGTGGAGACCGATAAATACGCGCCAAGAGTCAAGAAATTTGTCAGAGTTACCGCGCCAAAATGTATGGCATGGTAAATTAAAAAAAATGAAAAAACCACGAAAAGAATAATAAACAGGAAATATATTAGGAGAAGAATAGAAAGGGGGATAGACATAGATAAAATTTCAAATTCTAATTTCTAACCTCTAAATCCTAATTTCTAAACAAATTAAAATATCAAAATTCAAATATCTAAACAATAAACAAGCTATACAATGTTTTGAATTTTGATCATTTAAAATTTGATATCATTTATAATTTAGGATTTTAAAACAATTTATTCTCCGGTATGTTAATGCCCATATGCTGATAAGCGCTTTCAGTGGCAGTGCGGCCGCGCGGCGTTCTGGCGAGCAAGCCCTCTTGCATTAAAAACGGTTCATAAATTTCTTCAATTGTGAGCACCTCTTCATTAATGGATGCCGCGATTGTGCCAAGTCCGACCGGACCTCCGGAGAATTTTTCAATGATTATTTGTAAAATGCGCCGATCTATTTCATCAAGACCCCGCTCGTCAATGTTGAGCATCTTGAGAGAATTGTGGCAAATATCCAAAGTAATTGTATCACTTCCGCAGACCTGCGCGAAATCACGCACTCGTTTTAAAAGTCGGTTGGCAATACGCGGCGTGCGACGGGCTCGTTTGGCTATTTCATAAGCGCTGTCTTTATCAAGCGCTATATTGAGGATTTTCGCTGAACGATTGACAATATTTTCCAATTCTCTCGGTTGATAAAAATCAATGCGGAAAACATTGCCAAAGCGGTCACGCAGAGGAGACGATAATAAACTTAAACGAGTTGTTGCGCCGACTAGAGTAAATTTTGGCAGATCCAATTTTAATGTGCGCGCTGACGGGCCTTTGCCGATTATAATATCAATGCAATAATCTTCCATGGCAGGATAAAGAATTTCTTCAATTGTTTTATTGAGGCGATGAATTTCATCAATAAATAGTATATCGCCCGGATCAAGATTAGTAAGTATAGCGGCCAGATCGCCCGCTTTTTCAATGGCCGGGCCGGAGGTTCCTTTGATGCCGACTCCCATTTCACCGGCAATGATATGTGAAAGAGTTGTTTTGCCGAGTCCTGGTGCGCCATAAAATAGAACGTGCTCAAGCGCTTCTTTTCTTTGCTTGGCGGCAGACATAAAAATATTCAGATTTTTTTTAAGCTGCTCTTGACCGATAAATTCATCAAGTTTTTTGGGCCTCAATGTCTGATCAAATTTTTTGTCTTCCTCTTTTTCAATTGGAATTGTTATTTTTTCTTCCATTTTTTAAAAATATAAAAACAAATTCCACTGTTCCTATTTCTAATATTCAGTTTCTATTATCATATTACCTCTCCCATTTCTTTTTGGCAATTCCAAAACCGTCCAAAGGCGGTTTGTTTGTAATTGAAAATTTAAAATTAACTTTCAAAAAAAACATTATATCCCTTATACGCGGAGTAGATATCCGCCTTGGACGCGAGTTCGTACGGAGCGTGCATATTAAGAAGTCCTACTCCGACGTCAATAACATCCAGATTGCGATTGGCAAGATAAACGGCAATTGTCCCGCCGCCCCCTTCATCAATTTTACCAAGATGGCCGGTCTGCCAGACAACTTTTTTCTTATTGAATAAATCAACAATCTCACGAATGAATTTTGGTTCAGCGTCAGTTGACATCATTTTGCCTCCCCAACCGAGAAATTTTTCGATAACTGCGCCATTGCCAAGATAAGGAGAATTGCGAGGATCATGAGAGGCTTTATAGTCTGGATCAAGCGCTGCTGTTACATCTGCGGAGATGGCTTTTGATTGGCGAAATAAGTCATTGATGCTTATTGGCGCGTTTGTTTTGAGAAGTAAATGTTCCAGGACATTCTCTAAAAATAAAGATTTTGCGCCAGTCGTGCCAACGCTGCCTATTTCTTCTTTGTCCGCCAAAAATAGTATTTTAGTTTGATTCTCTTTTGATGCCAAAAAAGCTGTCAATCCAGTATAGACGCACACTCTGTCATCTTGTCCATAGCCGGCTATCATTGATCGGTCAAAGCCAACATCGCGAACTGGAAAGCTTGGCACGAAACGGATATCTGCCGTGAATAAATCCACCTCGCTCATCTGATAATTTTTGTTCAGCCACTCCAAGACAGACAGTTTGACTCTGTCTTTTATTTTTTTGTCTCCAATCGGCCGCGAACCGACAATAATATTAAGTTCCTCGGCGCCAATGGCTTTTTTCAATGGTTTGTCCATTCTCTCCAAATCAATATGCGGCAAGAGGTCGGAAATGAGAAAAACCTGGTCGTCTTTATGTTCGCCGATATTTATTTCTATTTCTTTTCCATCTTTGAGGATAACAGTTCCTATCATGCTCAAAGGAATTGTTGGCCATTGATATTTTTTTATACCTCCATAATAGTGTGGTTTCAAATAAGCAATGCCGGTATCTTCATAAAGCGGTCTGACCTTGAGATCTAGGCGCGGACTGTCAGTGTGCGCTAGTAAAATTTTCGCGCCCTGCGTGAATCCATTTTCTCCTAAAGAAATAAAAATAGCGCTTTTATTTCTATTATTAAAAATAAATTTTTTATTGTCGCCTATTCTAACTTCAAAATTAGCATCCTTAAATCCGCTTTTTTTAGCCAAGCTAATACTGTCTAAAATAACCTGCCTTTCTGTTTTATTAGTGTTTAAGAATGTCTTGTAGCCCTCACAAAATTCAAAAGCTTTTGACTGTTCTTCCCGGGTCGCGATATCCCAAAATGATTCCTGTTTTAAAAGCAAGTTTTCCGCCTTGTTCTTTTTTTTATTCGGCATATATTTAGAATTTAATAATTAAACTTATT
>PEXX01000025.1 GCA_002778965.1 Candidatus Kuenenbacteria bacterium CG08_land_8_20_14_0_20_37_23
AATCTCAAATTTATCAAACGCAAATATGAAACCGTTAACAACGGCATGGAATATTTTCTCAGTTATGAGTCAAGGGACCAAAAAATTCTCTACGCTTTCTGCCGGCTCTTCTTGCCAAATCCCAATGATAAAATAATTACAGATTACGGATTACAGATTACGGATTACAGATTACGGATTACAGATTACGCTCTTGTCCGTGAACTCCATACTTATGGCCAAATGGTTCCCATCGGCCAATCAGGCAAAATCCAGCATCAAGGCCTGGGCAAAAAATTATTACTTGAAGCTGAAAAAATAGCAAAAAAACATGGCTATCAGAAAATCGCTGTTATTGCTGGTATCGGCGTACGGGAATATTACCGGAAATTGGGGTATAAGTTACAAAACACATATATGATAAAAAATATCTAGACCATATTTAAACTAATCTCATCGCGTCAAAGCCGCCTTAAATAATATGCTTATGCAATGTGTTGAATAAATATCAGTTTTTTGTTATTATCATTATATGATCAACTAAAAAAATTCTATGCTCCAACCCAATATCAAAAAAATTACCAATTTCATTTTTGAGCTGAATCAGCTCAAGCGCCAAAAAAACACCGGTTTTAAACTATGCGGCGTCAAAGACCCTTATTCAACCGCTGATCATATATGGCGCGCCGCACAAATTGGATATATTCTGGCTGAACTTGAAAAAGCCGACGCTGAAAAAGTTGTCAGTATTATCCTGATACACGATAATGGCGAAACGCGCGTCAGTGACCAGCATAAAGTCGCTGCCAGATACTATTCAAAAAAAGAAGCCGAGGAAAAATCATTCAACGACCAACTTGATGGATTGGGAGAAACCATTGCCAAAAAATGGAAAAAATACTCCCGAGAATTTGAGCTCAGAAACACACCAGAAGGCATTATTGCCAAAGACGCCGATTGGCTTGAACAAGCGTTCCAAGCCAAAGAATATATGGAAATAGGTTACCCAATGGTAGAAAATTGGATTGCTAATGTTGAAAAAGCTTTAGAAACTGCATCGGCTAAAAGAATTATTAAACAAATGAAGAAAACGGGGTTTACTGATTGGTGGCAAGGTTTAAAAAAGATGACTTACAAAAAATTGTATAGATAAATCAACCATCAGTTATCAATCCAAATTGAACTATTCTTTTTATATTATTTTATTTTTATATTTTTCCACTGCATGAACGTAATTAAAAATCTTAAACTTCTTGAACTCAACGATCTGGAAATCTACTCCGCCATTAACGGCGAAGAAAAACGGGAACAGCAAGGCATTGAACTTATTCCTTCGGAAAATTATACTTGGCCAGAAGTACTGATCGCTAATGGCTCAATTCTCACCAATAAATATTCGGAGGGCTACCCGGGCAAGCGTTATTACGGCGGACAGGAATTTACCGATAGAGTTGAATCCATTGCCATTGAACGCGCTAAAAAACTATTCCGGGCCGAACACGCCAATGTCCAACCATTGTCCGGTTCACCCATGAATCAAGCCGTTTATTTGTCATTTTGCAAACCCGGCGACACTATCCTTGGCATGGATTTATCTCATGGCGGACACTTAACTCATGGCGCGCCAGTTTCTCATATGGGTCAAATTTTTAATTTTGTCCGCTATAAAACTGATCCGGAAAATAACGGCAAAATTGATTTTGACGAACTTTTAAAAACCGCCAAAGAGAAAAAACCAAAAATTATTCTTTGCGGCTACACTTCTTATCCTCGCGACCTTGATTATGCCGCTTTTAAAAAAGTGGCGGACGAAGTCGGAGCTGTTACCATGGCAGATATGGCACATATTGCCGGCCTCATCGCTGGCAACGCGATGAAAAACCCGCTAGACTTTGGTTTTGATATTATGACTATTACCACTCACAAATCCCTGCGTGGGCCGCGCGCCGGCCTGATTTTATGCAAAAAAAAATTCGCCAAACAAATTGATAAATCCGTTTTTCCCGGGCTCCAAGGCGGACCCCATATGCACACCATTGCGGCTATGGCTGTGGCTCTAGGCAAAGCCATGCAACCGGAATTTAAAACATATGCTCATCAAATCTTAAAAAACGCCCAAGCTCTTGCCCAAGTGTTCTTAAATAATAATGTTAAATTAATTACCAATGGAACTGACAATCACATGATGGTCATTGATACAATAAAAAGTTTTAATATTGACGGCAAAACTGCTGAACAAACGCTTGATAAAATCTCTGTCACTGTTAATAAACAAACCATCCCAGACGATCCCAATCCACCGCTTAAACCATCCGGCATCCGGCTTGGCACGCCAGCCGCTACCACTCGCGGTATGCAAGAGATAGAAATGCAAAAAATAGGCGCTTGGATTATCAATGGCTTGACCATTTATCAGGATGAAAATAAATTGCGAGAGATAAAAAAAGAAGTAGAAGCCATGTGCCTCCAATTTCCTGTGCCGGGGATATAATTTGGCTTAATTGACTCTCATAAAAACGTATGAAACTTATTCCCGGCCGCCAAATCGCCCACAAAATTCTTAAATCATTACAAGCCATCAGCAACAAGTTGCCAGCTACTCTGGCTGTTATTTTAGTTGGCAATGACCCTGCTTCCCATCTTTATGTTTCTAAAAAAGAAAGAATCAGCCGTCAAATCGGCCTAAGGTTCCAAAAATATTTATTGCCAGCAAATGTTAAACAGGCAAAGGTGATTAATTTAATTAAAAAACTAAACCAAGATAAAAAAATCACGGGTATGATCGTCCAACTGCCTCTCGCCAAACATCTTAACACTGATAAAATTATCAGCGCTATTGATCCGAAAAAAGATGCCGACGGTCTGCACCCGCGACATTTAAAAATGTTAAAACAAGGCCAAATTCCGCCGGTGCTCCCGGCTACTACCGCCGCTATCCTTGAAGCCCTCAAATATACTAAAACCAATTTTAAAAATAAATCCGTGGCCATCATCGGTAAAGGCAAAATCGCCGGCCTGCCAACTTACTACTATTTAAAAAATAAAGTGCGCCAGATTGCTATCTATGATTCAAAAACAATAAATTTGGCATCTAAAACTCGCCGCGCGGATATTTTAATTGTTGCCATTGGCAAAGCGAAATTTATCACACAAAAATATATAAAAAAAGATGCCATTATTATTGACGTTGGTATTAATAAAATAAAACACGCAACTGTGGGTGATGTTGATTTTGCAAAAATTGAACACCAGGCCGGCTATGTCACGCCTGTTCCAGGAGGAATCGGGCCAATAACAGTCATTATGCTATTAAAAAACGTAATTACTCTGTATAAAAACAATCCGCCATCATCTTCTGTCCTTATTATGACTTTCGCCTGTGGCGCATTTTTTCATTAAAGCCAGCGCTATTCGCTCGATTTTGCCTCAAACTGCATCCAAAGGCGAAAGTCCTATTTATATGAAAAATCAACCAATTCAAATCAATAAAGAATTTTGGTGTAAACTTTGGTCAATCCTCAAGCCATTTCAAAAACAAGTTGTCTGGCTGTCTTTAGCAATTGGTTTTCTAGAAATAACAAATCTCATCAACCCGTATCTCTTTAAACTTATTATTGATCGTATTGCCGCATTTAATCCGCAAAAAATCAACGAACTTTTAGGTCTTATCGCTCTTGTGTTTATAGCTGATAGCTTGGTGAGTATTATCCATTATCTGAAAGATAAAAAAATATTCACTTTTCTCATGAATATAGAATATCATCTGCCAATGCTCCTGCAAAAAAAATTAATCTCCTTATCGCTCGGATACCATGAAAAAGAAAATACTGGCAATAAAATCATTAAGGTGCAAAGAGGCGTGGACAAATTAGTTGATTTAATAGTTAATCTATGCTGGGAATTCTGGCCGACTGTCACGCAAATTATTTTCACTTTCGCCTTAATGTTCTATTTCAACTCAAAAATATCATTTATCTTCGCGATTTTTGTTCCGCTGTTTATTTTAGCAACACTTAAAATGAATAAAACGACTAACCCTATGCGCCATCAAAGGCATGAAAAGTACGAGGAGGCCTCTGGTATGCTGGGACAATCAATTATCAATATCTATACTGTCCAGTCGTTTGTTCAAGAACTGAAAGAAACACGTAAATACAGACGCAACAGAAATGATATACGAAAAATAGAAAAAAGAGAATGGGCTATTGTCTTAAATTACAATCTGTTGCGCAGTTTCATTATTGACTTCGGTAGGGCCTGCGTTATCTTTTACAGCGCCTACTTGGCCTGGCACGCTAATATCTCTCTCGGCAGTTTGGTGCTGTTTATTTCTTTGTCAGAAACATCCTATCACGCGCTTTTTAGGATATCACGCACTTATGACCGGCTAATTGAGAGCTCCACCGGTGTACAAAGAATCACCAACGTGCTGGCTGAAGAATCTGCCATTAAAAACAATCCCCAGATCAAATTAAAAGAAAAATTGGCAGGCAAAATTGAATTCAAAAATGTCAATTTCTCTTATCACCAAAGAAGCGCGGGCAAGGCGCTAAAAAATATCAACCTGGATATCAACCCGGGCGAAACAGTCGCCCTAGTCGGTCCATCAGGCGGCGGCAAATCTACTATCATCAAACTGCTTTATCGGCATTACGACGCAACATCAGGACAAATATTAGTTGACAACACAGATATTCGCGATTATGATCTATACCAATACAGGTCAAATCTTGCCATAGTTCCGCAAGAAGTTGAGGTTTTTAACACATCTATACGAGATAATATAGCTTACGGAAAATCTAAAACTAATCTAGACGAAATAAAAGCAGCGGCTAGAGCCGCCAATATTGATTTTGTTGACAAAATGGAAAATGGTTTCCATACGCTCGTCGGCGAACGCGGGATAAAACTATCCGGCGGGCAGAAACAAAGAGTTGGAATTGCGCGCGCCATTTTATCAGATCCGAGTATCCTTATCTTTGATGAAGCCACAAGTAATCTTGACACTCATTCTGAAAAACAAATTCAGCATGCCCTTGAAAGTATCTCAAAAAATCAGACTATGATCATCATCGCGCATCGCTTATCAACAGTCATCAACGCTGACAAAATTTTTGTCATCAATCAAGGACGGGTTGTTGAATCTGGAACGCACGCTGAATTGATGCAAAACAAAGACGGCATTTATTCGCACCTTCTGGAACTCCAAGCCCTGGGTGAACTGAAATAAAAAATTACTTTATTATTCCCCTAATCCATTCCTGCCACGCCTCATTGCCGCTCTCATTATTCAGAGTTTTATATTCATGCCAAAAATCCTCTGGCGTCAAAATTTTTGTTCCCTTGTATTCCCCTATTTCCCACAAATGGCTGTCATTGGAAATAATATAATCAGCGCCGGCTTCTTCGGCGCAAGCCAAAAATTTATTGTCGTCCTCGTCGTATTTGACCATCTTAACTCTTTTGTTCACTAAAACCACTTCAATACAATTAAAAAAATTATTGACCAATTCATAGTGCTGCGGATCATTCACTAATCTGTTTAAAATCAGCCTGTTTTCACGCAATATCTTATGCGACGCAACAGCTCGTACATTGCCTCTCATCACCTCGTTCATTATGCGGCGCGAATAGTTAAAATCATCCCCCCCGGCATCTATTAAAATATTTGTATCTATTATTACAGTGATCATAACTTGATTTTAACCGAAAATCTGATATTATTCAAATAATAAAATTAAACGCTCAAACTATGAAAATTGGTATTGTCGGCCTGCCAAATATAGGCAAATCTACTCTCTTCAACGCCTTAACAAAAAAACAGGTTGAAGCGTCAAACTATCCTTTCTGCACTATTGATCCCAATATTGGCGTGGTCAAGGTGCCTGACGAACGGCTGGAAAAACTAGCCAAAATTTACCATTCGGCGAAAACTATATATTCCACCATAGAATTTGTGGATATTGCCGGTCTTGTTAAAAACGCCCACAAAGGAGAGGGTCTTGGCAATCAATTCTTGTCACACATTCGCGAAGTTGACGCTATCGCTCATGTTATAAGAAATTTTCACGATGATAACGTAATTCACGTTGAAGGAAAAATTGATCCTCAAAACGATCTCTCAACTATAGAAACAGAACTGGCTATGGCAGATCTTGCAACCGTGGAAAAGGTCCTGGCAAAACTCAAAGACAAAGCCAAAACAAATAACAAAGAAGCTGGCAAAGCCATGGAAATTATCAATCCTATTCTAGATAAGCTGGCTCAAGGCGAGAAACCAGATATATCAAAGCTGTCGCCAGATGAATATAAACTAATCAAAAATTTAAACCTCCTTTCATTAAAGCCAGAGTTATTTATAGAAAATATTGATGAAAAAAATATCCAAACTTTCAAACCAATCATTCCCTGTTCAATCCCTATCTGTGCCCAGCTTGAAGCAGAAATTGGAGAACTCGGGGATGATGAAATTAAAAAATATCTCCAAGAACTCAATATTGAAAAATCCGGCTTGGATCGCCTTATCTCCGCCGGCTATGAATTGCTTAATCTGATAACATTTTTCACCGCCGGCCCGAAAGAATCTCATGCCTGGCCCATTATCGCGGGCACCAAAGCTCCGCAAGCCGCAGGAGAAATACATACCGACTTTGAAAAGGGCTTTATCCGCGCAGAAATCATCAATTGGCAAAATATCGTTGACTGTCAAAGCGATGTCAAAGCCAAAGAAAAGGGTCTAATGCGTCTTGAAGGCAAAGAATACATAATGCGAGACGGCGATGTAGCGCTCTTCCATTTCAATAAATAATATATTCCTTCCTTGTTTATTGTTTATTGTTTATTATTAAATCTCTATCTCTCCCTGCCTCAAAATCTCTACGCCATCACCGCACACCCTCACGATGGTTGAGGGTTTTTTTACTTTTAATCTTCCATTGTCTAAAATCATATCAACCTTGCTTTCTAAATCGCCTATCTGCTTTTTAATCTCCGGAACAGAATAACAAACATCTTCTCCGGCCAAATTCGCGCTTGAGACAGTCAATGGCCTGCCTAACTTTCTAGCTATGCTCTGAATTAAATTATTGGTGGAAATCCTCACAGCGCAATCTTTCTGGTCTTTAAATAAAAACACATTATTTACTTGCTCTCTTACTCGCGGACGCACAACCAAAGAAAGTCCTGGATGCTTCTTGGATAAATCCAATTCTTTTTTGTTTAACTCAAAATAATCCTGCATCTGCGCCAAACTTGCCACCGCCAGGGGCAAAAATTTATTTTTCTCTCTTTTTTTTATCTTATATATTTTATCAATCGCTTCTTTATTAGTCGCATCGCAGACAAAACCATAGGCTGTTTCCGTAGGCGCGATTAAAACCCCGCCATTAATCAATATGTCTACGGCTTTCTTTATTGTTTCTTTGTTTTGCATAAGTGTATGGTTTTAAATGCTTTTCTCTGCCTTAATGAATATATTCATTAAGACTGTCATTAATAAACAACCTTACATTTGGTCAAAAAAATAGTCATAATAAAATCAGTAGACCAAGTACAAAATTACTGGAGCCATTCAATGGAAATAAATTTGAGCAGTTAATCACCCATGTCTATTTTGTTTAAGTCATTATCAGTAATACCAAGCGCTAATTTTCTGAATAAATCCATCAGATTTTTCCAAGTGACTTCCCAGCGTTTGCCATCAAAATCTACATACCATATCCTACTCCTGTCCGCGACTTGTAAAAGCAGGCGGCCTTTTAGACGATTAGTTAAACTAGTATCCATGTTCACTTTGTCATTACCGCGCCGACTGGAATTAGAAGCAATATCTGGATTATAACCAGCCCCTGCTTCACTTTTATCAGAAAAACCATCACCATCACTATCCACTTCGCTAGAGACTGAATCGATATGTATTAAAATTTGATATAAGTTGGTATTGTTAATGCCAAGAGCCAATGTTTCAAATAGATTCAAAGCATTGGCAAAAGTTACTTCATAACGCCTTCCGTTATTAGGATTAACATACCAAATACGGCCGCGATCTTGAACCTGTAGCAAAAATTTACCACGTAGTCGGTTAGTCAACTCATTATCAACTACGTCATTAATTGATGGAGCGCCTGTATTCAATGGCATGGCCCCCAAAGATAGGGACTGCAACATAGAATTTAACTCACTTTTGACTGTGTTAAATTCAGTTTGATTATCACTCAAAAAATTTAAATCCACCACCAAATATTGCTCTTCTGATTTTATGGTGTAACTTATTGATTGAGAAATAATCTTACCACTACTCACGCTTTTAAAAACAGATTCAACCATAATGGCGTTATTAATCTCATTATTAATTTTATAGTAGGCGTTAGATTTTACGATTTCACACTTTAAATCCAACCGGATAATAATTTTATTAATCTCTGCCACCTGCTGTTTAGTATAATCCAAAAAATCATCATTGTTCATATTCTTTGTATCTTCAGTGACTCTAGCGGCCTGAAAGGTAACAAAAGCCCCTTTACTGTCTTTATGAAAAACGTAAGCTGGAACGCTTTTGGAATTATTCGCCATAACTGCCCAATTTTGTCCAGCAAGAAAACTAAATTTGGGACTATTACTATTGCTAAATTGTCTTTCTTCATTAAAAGCAATAGTACTAGCGTCAATTTTAAAGGTATTGATTACACGATCAACTGCTTCTTTGTCCTTATCGTTCTCGCCATAATCATAATTAATAATTACCAAATAATTCTTGACCGGAAAAATATAGGCGTAAAATATCTCTCCGGATACAGAAGTAACAATTTTCTTCCCCGATATCCCGTTAATTGTTACACTTTTTTCATCAACAAAAGAAAACATCGATAGTATGCCCAGCTCGGCGTATTGTCTCTTTAACTCCTGGACAATATCATTCAAACCTGTCAGATATGGGTATCTAACGAATTCAAGCTCAATAAAACCACCATCATCATCGCTTTTTTTATCAATAGATAAACGGCCCTCGCTATAATAATCAAAATCCCAATCAGTCATTTTAGTAATACTAACTGGCGGATAACTTTTAACAAAAATATTGGCCGACTTTAAATTTTTTTGTTCTTTGGTAAAAGCCACTAAATGACTGAGCAAAGTATTTGTCTGCGGGACATTGTTTTTATTTCGATCAAACCAATCGCCGATAGAAGAAATATTAATGGCATAACCCAATGTGCCCAAGAGATCAGAATGCGCTTGGCTGGTAATACCAATAACTTTACCGACAGCATTAAGAGCAGCTCCGCCAGAACTTCCAAAAGAAGTAACGGCGTCAGTTTTAATCCATTGCTGACCATATTTATCTACTTCACCACTAACAACGCCTTTTGTAATGGTAATAGTTTCACCACCGATGACTGGATAGCCCAAAGCAACAACCTCATCGCCCACTTGCGCGGTATTAAATCGGTCTAAATCTAAATAGGAAAAATTACGCAAAGTACTTAACCCGGTAATATTTTCAATTTTCAATATGGCCATGTCTAAAGCCTTATCCCTAGCGACAACTTTGGCGGTATAAGCGCAGTTGGGTTCATCACTGATGTTCTCTGGAATACATATTTGGTAAACCGCATCACGGATACTGCTATCCAATTCTTCCTCCAAGGTAATGACATGATAGTTGGACAAAATTAACCCTTCGGGGCTAATAATGATACCTGACCCTTCAGAATTGAGAGAAAGATTATAATATCTGTCCAGAAAAAAAGTTTTTATTTTAACAATGGCCTTATAAGCATCCTCTTTGGGAAGTTCGCTCGGATCTGTAATACTAACTGATGGGATGTTTAAGTGCCCCGACGTGTTGATAATAAAGTCAGCCAGGCTCTTGTCAGATACGCTCCCAATATTGGTGTGGTATCCAGTGATGTTAATTTTATAATTGCCAGCGCTAAGATGTTCAGGTATTGTCCATTTATAGCTGCCGGTAGTATTATTAATGTCAACTGGCAGATTAAATTCTATCCAATCGAGACAACTGTCGCAACTTTTGTACCCAATAGCGACGGTATCAATATTTGTCTGTGTCCAAGTAATATTGACTTCATCACCGACAGCATAAACTTCGCCACCATTGGGTGATATTAAGTCTAGAACCGGGTCTTCGCTGGAAGTAGCACTGGTAGAATTTATATTAGCTGTAAAAAAAACACAAACAATAAAAAAACATACCTACATATCTTAGTTGTGTACATATTTGTCATGGTTAATTATGTTAATTATTTGAAGTGAAAGTTCTTTCATTTAAGTGGTTATGTCAGTGAGCGGCTGCAAGCTGCTTTTAATAGGGTGGACAGAATAATCCCAGTTAAACCCTACAAGAATATGAAAGTAATTGCCACGGATTTAGAAGATTTTCTCTATGCTCGTGGAAAAACATTTCCGTGTATTAAAACAGTTCTATCGCTTAATAACTGCCATGACCCGTTCAGCCGCTGGTTATTTAGCTAACTACTTCTATGCCTTGACCGTATACACCCTTAGCCAATAGCGGCAATACTCCAAAAAATTTATAAGGAAATAACAATCTAGTAACAATCCAACCTTTATTAAAAGTAACAATAAAGTCAAAAATAAAACCAATAATTACCCCGAGAAAAATAACTCCCAAAAATATCTTAGGGGAATTTTTCTTTTCTCTCAACCATAAGAAAATTGAAGGGATAAATAAATACAGACCAAATGCTATTAATGGCTTCAAATTTAACAATACAGAAATTAACGCCATGATTACTAAAATCAAAGATGTTATCAATAAATCAAATTGTTTTGGTTTTAAACTTAAAATTTTTCGCATCAAAGATATAATTAATGTTTCGGTGGCTATCTATAAGCTCACAAACTACCCGTAAATTTTAATTACATTTATATCTTCATTATAACACAAAAACCACATGAATAAAATTTAAGCGGTTTTTGGTTGCGCAGATTACCTGTTTTCCGAACTCTCGGGGATTTATGAGAGGGTTAAAATTAGCAT